>CAZHFA010000055.1:1947-8761 GCA_964531865.1 uncultured Bdellovibrionales bacterium | reverse complement strand
CAGAAGATTTAAAGGATTTCTCTATTTCTCAACTAAAAATTTTATGCAAAGAATTAAGGGAAGAACTTATAAATAAAATTTCTCTTTGTGGTGGACATTTTGCTTCAAGTCTAGGAATCACAGAAGTAACTGTAGCGCTTCACTACTTTTTTAATACTCCATCAGATAAACTAATTTGGGATGTAGGACATCAAGCATATATCCACAAGATGTTAACTGGACGTAAAAATGATATTTCACATATACGAAAGAAAAATCATATTAGTGGCTATTTAAAAAGATCAGAAAGCATCTTCGATGCATTTGGAGGAGGCCATGCAGGAAATAGCATCTCATCTGCCGTAGGAATTGCAACAGCATTAAGAGAAGAAAAAAAAGGGAATTCAGTTATTGCAATAATTGGTGATGCCTCCATCTCTTCTGGAATGTGCTTTGAAGCTCTTAATCATGCCGGAGAATTGCATTTAAATAATTTAATTGTAATTTTAAATGACAATCAAATGGCAATTTCTCCCAATGTCGGAGCGATAAAATGGCTCCTAAATAAAGGGAGCTTTTCCAAATTTCCAACAAAAGTAAGAGAAAAAATAAAAAAACTCTACCAAAAAGGATATATTCCGTCCTTCTTATATAAAATAATAGATAGGATAGAGGAAGCATGTAAAGGGATTATATCTACTCCATCGGTATTATTTGAAAGTTTTGGTTTTAAGTATATTGGTCCCGTCGATGGACATAATATTGAACAATTATTAACGGCATTTAAAATTGCAAAAATGCAAGATACTCCAGTTTTACTTCATGTAAAAACAATTAAAGGAAAAGGATTTAAAAGTGCAGAAAATAATCCTACAGCTTGGCATGCTTGTATTCCATTCTTTCCAGTAAATGGCAAAGCAAGAAGCATTAAGGAAAAGAAATTTCCAATCTATACAGAAGTTTTTTCAAATACTGTAGAAAAACTTATAACTAATGATAAAAACATTGTTACAATTACAGCAGCCATGGCAACAGGAACTGGTTTAGACAAAATTCAAAAAGACTTTCCACAAAATTTTTTTGATGTAGGAATTGCAGAGAGTCACGCTGTAACTTTTGCAGGGGGTCTAGCTACAGAAGGTAAAAAACCTATTGTCGCAATTTATTCTACTTTCCTACAAAGAGGATTTGATCAAATATTACATGACATAGCTCTTCAAAATTTACATGTAATTTTTGCGATAGATAGAGCTGGATGTGTTGGAGCAGATGGAGAAACGCATCAAGGAGCTTTTGATATTTCTTATTTAAGATTTATTCCAAATATGGTTTTAATGGCTCCCAAGGATGAAAATGAACTACAACATATGCTTTATACTGCGACAAAAATAAAGAAACCAGTCGCTATAAGATACCCAAGGGGGGAAGGAATAGGAGTGTGTTTAGACAGAGAATTAAAAGAGATCCCTTTTGGAAAAGCACAAATTGTACAATGTGGCTCTAAGATTTTAATTATATCTTATGGGACTGCATATAAGTTAGCAAAAGAAGCATGTGAACGTATTTTTGAAGAAACTACTATTTATCCAACGATTATCAATGCACGATTTGCAAAGCCTTTAGATAGTGAATTGTTATTAAAAGAAATAAAACGTCATGAAATTGTTTGTACAATAGAAGATCAGACTATAAGTGGTGGATTTGGAAGTGCTGTTTTGGAATTAGCGTCAGATAATAATTTAGATATATCTATAAAACGCTTTGGAATAAATGATATTTTTGTACCGCATGGAACTCAACAGGAGCAATATGAGCTTTGTAATTTTTCTTCTGAGTGCATCTATAATTATTTAAAAGATAACATATCTAAAATAATTCTTAAAAAAGTTATATAATCTTTATTTGCATTTTTCTAAAAAATTTTTAAATAAAAAGAAGCACTACATAAATAAAAAGAGGAATAAAAAAACTTTTACTCCTCTTTTAAAATATATATTATAATAAAATTCTTATGAGATTAACGTCTAAGCACGTGACCTCCCCTATTAAAAGCCCCACTAATCCCAGCCTTTCCCTTTGAAGTCTTAGCCATAAATTCCTCATAATTTCTAGCAACAAGAATAGAATTTATTTGATTTAACGTATCAAGAATAACGCCAATAACAATTAAGATTGATGTTCCACCAAACACATAAGAAAAGGCATCTAATCCCCAATATGCATAAACAAGTCTAGGAAGAATACAAATCACAGTAATATAAATTCCTCCCCAAAAAGTAAGCTTATTTAAAATATCGAAAAAGAAATCTTCCGTCTCTTTTCCAGGACGAACAGTTGGAATGAATCCACCATTTTTCTTCATATTCTCTGCAATTTCTTCAGGATTAAACATCATTGCTGTTGAGTAATAACAAAATATCATGATTAAAACCGCAAAAACAATATTATACCAAACAGAACTTGGCTGTAAAAATGATAACCAATATTTTACAGTATCATTTGTTGTAAAAGCACCGATTGTCGCAGGTATCATTAAAAATGATGATGCAAAAATTGGAGGAATAACTCCTGCCATATTAACTTTTAACGGCATATATTGAGTTTGCTTTTGACTTGCCATATTATTTCCAATCATTCGTCTTGGATATTGAACAGGGACTTTTCTTGCAGATTTTTCTACATAAACTATTAAGAAAAAAGTAACTACACAAAAAATAAGAGCTAACAAAATGGTCATTGGGCTTACTGTTCCCCTTGCTAACTCAACTGTCTGCCCAAAAGCTTGCGGCATCCTTGCAACAATACCTGTTGCGATCAAAATGCTTATACCATTTCCAATTCCACGCTCAGTAATTTGCTCACCAAGCCACATGATAAAAGCAGTCCCCGCAGTTAAAGTAACCATTGTTAAAAAAACAAACATCCATCCAGGGTTTAATACTAAGTTACTTCTTTGTAATCCTTGAGCTATTAAAAAACTTTGAATTAGAGCTAAAACAACCGTTGCTTGTCTTGTATATCTAGTTATAATCCTTCTTCCCGCTTCTCCTTCTTTTTTTAAGGAAGCAAGTGCTGGAAAAAGAGGCGTCATAAACTGAATAATAATTGATACAGTAATATACGGCATAATTCCAAGGGTAAATATCGAAAAATTTTCAAATGAACCACCAGAAAACATATTTATAAGCCCAAAAACTGTTCCGTCTGCAGATCCGTTCTCTCCAAAACCTAGGTTCGCCCTTAAAGAGGCAACATCAACCCCTGGAGTAGAAACAAAAACTCCTAATCTATAAACTGCAAGCATCAATAAAGTAAAAAGAAATCTCTTCTTTAATTCCGGAATATTTGTCTTTATCATATCTCCTAGTGCACCCATCGTGGCCATATTACTACATCCTTTTAAAAAAACTATTTAATCCTTTAATAAAAAATATTCTATACAAGTTAACAAAATAGAAAAAGCCCTAAAAACAAAAAAGCCAATAAATAAATCTTTAATAAACATAAAGATTTATTCATTGGCTTTATAACTTAATTCATAACAACCTATAAAAAATTTGAAAGAAAACTTTTTGTCTTTCAATAAAACTTACAATAACTCGACAGTTCCACCTGCTTTTTGAACTTTCTCAATTGCAGATTTTGTAAAAGCATTAAGCTTAATTGTTAAATTTTTTGAAAGATCACCAGTCCCTACAAGCTTAAAACCAGCCTTTTGATTTAAAGAACACTTAAAGCCTGATTGATATAACAATTCCATATCAATGACTGTGCCATCATCAAACTGCTCTAAATCACTACATTTAATCAAAGAATATTTATTTATACCAGTAATTTGTTTTTTTGACTTAAATCCAATATTAGGAAGTCTTCTATATAAAGGCATCTGTCCACCTTCAAACCTCGGAGCAACTTTTCCTCCTGTTCGAGCTTTTTGTCCTTTTTCCCCTCTTCCACTTGTACGTCCCCAACCACAAGCATTGCCACGACCAACTCTTTTTCTATTTTTTCTTGAACCAGCAACTGGTGATAAACTTGACAATTCCATAAAAAACTCCTTTTGCGTAATAAAAATACTCTTAAATATTATATATCTAATTTTTCCACTTTAACTAAATGTTCAACTTTTCTAATCATTCCAAAAATACAATTATTAAAAGAATGCTCTTTATTACGTCCAGCCCTTCCAAGACCTAAAGCTTTTAATGTATCATTAATATCCTTAGTCTTTCTTTTAGAACCACGAACTTGCGTAATAATTATTTTTTGTCCTTCTCTTAATTCCATCTTAAATAATCTCCAATCATACACTAAAAATTAATAAACTTCATAACCAAGCTCTTCAATAGTCTTGCCTCTTAAAGCTGCTATATCTTCAGGCTCATCTAAGCTTAATAATCCCTTTATTGTAGCTTGTAAAATATTCTGTGCAGCATTTCCACCAATACACTTAGTTCTAATATCTTGAATTCCTGAAAGTTCTATAACAGCACGAACTGCAGAACCTGCAATAACCCCAGTACCTGGACGTGCTGGCTTTAAAACCACTTTTGATGAGCCAAACGTTCCAATAATATCATGAGGAATTGTTCCTCCTCTTAATGAAATTTTAACAATATTTTTTCTTGCATCTTCTGAAGCCTTTCTAATTGCTTCAGGAACTTCAGCAGCTTTCCCTAAACCAAACCCGATATGTCCTTGTTCATCTCCAGTCACTACTAACGCACTAAAACTAAAACGCCTTCCCCCACTAACAACTTTCGCAACACGATTTACAGAAACAGTCCTGTCTTTTAACTCTCCACAAGTTGCCATCGGAACTCTTTTAGATTGTATTAACTTAGCTATAGAACTCATCTTTTTAATCCTTTATTTTTTTATAACAAAAACGTAAAATATTTATATCTTACATAATAAAATTGCAATATATAAATTAAATTTCTATTCCTCCAGCTCTTAACCCCTCAGCCAAAGCTTTAACTCTTCCAGAATAAACATATCCATTACGATCAAATACCATCGTTTTTATATTTTTATCTAAAGCTTTTTTAGCTAAAATTTGACCTAAACTATAAGCTGCACAAGCACTTTTTGTACTTTTAGAATCATTGTGAATAAAATCTCCCTCAATGGAAGACAAATCATTCATAACTTCTTTATCTCTTGTTGAAGCACTCAATAATGTTTTGCCATTTACATCACAAATAACTTGAGCATAAGTATATTTTGAACTTCTAAATACACTTATCCTTGGTCTCTCACAATTTCCAGAAATAATCTTTCTAATTTTTAATTTACACCTTTCTCTAGATGTCAACTTTTCTTTTTTACTTTGTATTGCCATTTCTATACCTCTTACTTTTTACCTGTTTTACCAGCTTTTCTTCGAACAACTTCCCCTTTGTAACGAATTCCCTTACCAAGATATGGTTCAGGAGGAGATACCATCCTCACCTTAGCTGCAAAATTACCAACCAACTGTCTATCTATAGACTCCAAAGTTATATCAGTCTTATTGATAGTACAAGAAACTCCTTGCGGAAGGGGAACTCTTACCTCATGAGAAAACCCTACAGATAAACATATATCATTTCCATCCATTTTAACAGTATAGCCGACCCCTTGAAGTTGAAGCTCCTTCTTCCATTGAGTAACAACCCCTAATACCATATTATGAATGATTGCACGTGTCGTTCCCCAAAATGCATCTTCCTCTGGATCGATACAAGTAACAACTAACGTACCATTTTCTTCTTTAACATGTATCCCATGGGGGTATTTGTGACTTAACGTTCCTTTAGGGCCCGTAATAGAAACAACATTTCCATCAATACTTGCCTTCACATCAGTTCCTAAACTAACTGGTTGTTTTCCTATCCTTGACATTTAACACCTTAAAATAAAAAAAACTAACTAATATAAGCTAAAATCTCTCCGCCAATTCCCTTTTGACGAGATTCATAATCAGAGATTACTCCTTGTGATGTAGATATAATTGCCATTCCCAAGCCACAATGTACCTTAGGAATATCAGAAACACTTGCATATACTCTACAACCAGACTTACTAACCCTCTTGCAATCTTTTATAGCAGGTCTTCCAGTAGAAGAATACTTTAACATCACTTCGAACTCATTAAACTTATTATTCTTATCCTTTTCCTCAGAATAAGAATATATAAATCCCTCTCTAACTAATAAATCTAAAATACTTTTAGTAAGTTTAGAATACAACACTCTGACAGTTTTATGTTGTCTTGCATGTGCATTTTTTATTCTTACCAATAAATCTGCAATAGGATCTAGTACCATATTTTACTCTCTTTAAATATTAAATTTAATAATTACCAACTAGCCTTAGTAACACCTGGAATCATTCCCTGATGTGCTAACTCTCTAAGACATATACGACAAAGTTTAAACTTTCTATATACAGAACGCGGACGTCCACATCTTTGACAACGTGTATACTCACGAACCTCAAATTTTTGTTTTTTATTACATTTTTCTATAAGCGATTTTTTTGCCACTTGTTCTTCTCCATTTTTTTGGCGTAAATAAAAAGCCTTTTTATAATTTTTAATTACGGAAAGGCAATCCTAAAAGTTGTAAAAGCATCAAAGCTTCAGAATCCGTTTTTGCAGTAGTAACAAAAGTCACATCCATACCTCTAACTTTATCTAACTTTTCAACCTCAATCTCAGGAAAAACTATCTGTTCCTTTAATCCAAAATTATAATTTCCTCTTCCATCAAAAGATTTTTTAGAAATTCCCCTAAAGTCACGAACTCTTGGAAGTGCAATAGAAATCAATCTATCTAAAAAACTATTCATTC
>CAZHFA010000055.1:0-1937 GCA_964531865.1 uncultured Bdellovibrionales bacterium | reverse complement strand
TAAAGTTACCATGGCACCTATCGGCATTCCTTCTCTTAATTTAAAATTAGAAATAGACTTTTTGGCTTTTGTAATAACTATTTTTTGACCAGCAATTTTTTCCATTGCATACTTAGCATATTCAATAGCCTTTGAATTTTGAACAGTCTCTCCCAATCCACAACTTAAAATTATTTTTTCTAATCTTGGAACCTGCATCGGTGATGAATATTTAAACTCTTTCATTAAAGCAGGAACTACTTCTGTTTCATATCTTTTACTTATTCTATCCATTTTTCCTCAAAATAAAAAATCTCTTAAATTTGAACAAAATCCTTTGTTGTAGGATCCATATATCCTCTAACCTTCTTACCATCTTCTAAAAATTTTTTTGAAATTCTAACTGTTTTCTCAATTTTTTGAACATAATACATTACATTAGATATATGCATCGCCCCTTCTTTTACAAGCCTTTGTGCAGGTTTAGTAGGACCTGACTGTTTTTGATGTTTTACCATAAAATTAAGTCCTTCAACTATAACTCTATCTTTCCCAACAAACTTCAAAATTTTCCCAGTCTTTCCCTTATTCTCTCTTTTTTTACCACTTCCGCCAGCAATAACCATTACTGTATCCCCAACTTTAAGTGATGTTTTTATTCTTTCTTTAAGTACCATTTCCTATCCTCTTATAAAATCTTAAAAACTTATAACACTTCTGGTGCTAAAGATACTATCTTCATAAACTTTTTAGCACGAAGTTCTCTAGCAACAGGCCCAAAAATACGTGTACCTAATGGCTCATTTGTCTTCTTATCAACTAAAACAGCAGCACTCTCATCAAACTTAATATATGATCCATCTGCCCTTCTTAAGTTTTGTCCAATTCTTACAATAACAGCCCTGTGAACAGCACCTTTTTTTATTTTAGTATTAGGAGTAGCATCCTTTACAGACACTGAAATTACATCACCAATAGAAGCATAACGCCTTTTTGATCCACCCAACACTTTTATACACACAAGTTCCCTTGCACCAGAGTTATCAGCAACATTTAATCGAGATTTTACCTGTATCATTATAAGTCCTTTTTTTTATTTTGCTCTTTCAATTATTTCTTGCACTGCCCAATGTTTTCTTTTACTAAGTGGTCTTGTCTCCACAATTCTTACAGTATCTCCAATATTGCAAGAATTATCTTTATCATGAGCAAGATACTTAGTTGTCTTTTTTACATACTTTCCATAAGGCTCTACTTTTTTATGTCTTGTAATAGCAACAGAAACTGTTTTATCCATTTTGTCACTAACAACAACACCTATACGAAGCTTTTTATTTCCCCTCTGCTTTGAATCATTTTCATTAATCATTTTCAGTCCTTTAAAACACAAAATTCTTTAGAAACTACTTCTCAACTGTTTTCTTAGTTAAAAAAGTCTTTACACGTGCTAAATTTTTCTTAGCCAAAGACACTTGATGACTTTTGTCAAGTTGTGCAGTTGCAATCCTAAAACGATATTTCATAATCTCTTCTTTTAGCTTCAACTCTCTTTCTCTAAGTTCCTCAACATTTAAGGCACTAAGCTCTTCAATATACTTTCTATTTTTCATTTCAATCCTCTTTCTCTTAATTTTCTCTTAATCTATAAAAGATTATCACTTCTTACAATTATCTTACATCTCAAAGGAATTTTTGCAGCAGCTCTAGATAATGCCCCAAATGCAACATCTCTTGTAACACCTGTAACTTCAAACAAAAGCCTTCCACTACGAACTTCCGCAACCCATTGCTCAGGAGCTCCTTTTCCCTTTCCCATACGAACTTCAGCAGGTTTTGAAGTCAATGGCTTATCTGGAAAAACCTTAATCCAAAGCTTTCCACCACGTTTCATATGTCGATTAACAGCTACTCTTCCTGCCTCTATCTGACGAGCCGTAATCCATCCAGGTTCTAAAGCT
>CAZHFA010000054.1:0-8775 GCA_964531865.1 uncultured Bdellovibrionales bacterium | reverse complement strand
GAGGCAGATTTGTTAGTCTTAGATGAGCCAACAAATGATCTTGATATAGCTACAATAGAAGTGTTAGAGGATGCAATTATAAATTTTAAAGGTGCAGTTTTATTAGTCACTCATGATAGAAAGCTTATAGATAATTTATGTAATTTTTGTCTTGGTTTTCTTGGAGATGGAAAAGTATTGCCATTTGCGGATTATAATCAATGGGAGAAGGCTTTAAAGGATGCAAAAAAAGATAAAAAAATTAACAATAATAATGATAAGAAAATATTTAAAAATTCAGAAAATGATAAAAAAAAGAAATTAACATTTGCTGAAAAAAAAGAATTTGAAAATATAGAAAAAGATATCGAAGAAAAAGAGACTACATTAAATGAATTAAAAAAATTGTTAGAGGATGAAAATGTAGCTTCAGACTATGAAAAACTTTTAGAGTCTTCAAGAGAAATAGAAAAGTTAGAAAATAAGATAAATATTTTATATCAACGTTGGGAAGAACTAGAAAGTAAAAAATAAGTAAGAGCGAGTGTTTTTAGTATTTCCTAAAATAAACATTTCCAATAAAGGTGTATGCGAGAGTGTAAAAAACTTTGTGTAAAGTTTGAAAGAGTTATCATGCATTATATTATTCTACCCTTTTGCTATATCTAAAAGAGTTGGAAAAACTGAAAGAGGATTTATAGGCACACCATCTCTTCTTATTTCTAAATGAAGATGCGGTCCTGTAGACATTCCAGTACTTCCTATTTTTGCAATAATTTCTCCTGTATTTACATATGTTCCAGGTTCTACAAGGATTCTAGAGCAATGCCCATAATGGCTTGTCATGCCATTTTCATGGCGTATTACGACTAAATTTCCATACCCTGCGTATCTATCTGCAAAGATGACAATCCCCTTAATTATAGCCCTAATAGGCGAATCTTGAGGGGCTGCTAAATCAATTCCTCTGTGACTTTGACTATATTTTTTTATTGGATGAATACGTGTACCATATTGTGAAGAAAGCCTAGCACTCATTATAGGATTTACGAAAGGCTCTATTGAAAAAGCCTTTAAAAATGGACAAAACAATAAAACTAAAAATACAATTATGTGTTTAATCCAGAATGCTTTCAGTTCTATCTTCAACATTTTGATTATAGCCTTTTATTCTAGTTGTATACGAAGGTTCCCAGCTAGATGTAGGCCCAAAATTTACGACATCAGAAGATACCCAAGCTCTTTTTCCATTAGGTGCCATTACTCTATACCAACTTCCTTGTCTTGTCTCTACTACTAATCTTGTTCCTTTAGAAACTTCAAGTAAAGGAGAATCTTTTAAACTTGGACCTGCTCTTAAATTTGCTTTATTTGATACCACAACAGCAATAGGCATATCTGGAGCTTCACTTTTAGGTTCTTCTTTATATCGCCTTATTTCTATAGTTTTTTGTGGTCTATTATTGACTGCTGTATTTGTATTTGATCCTAGTTCTGCACGATTTTTTCTTTCTATAACTTCTGATAACCTTTCTACCTCTGTCTCTACTAAGATTAATTGCTGTTTTTTATGTGATAATTCTTTTGTTAATTCTGTTATTTTTTGGTTTGCAATTTGTAATTGCTTATTTTCACGGTTACAAGTATTTACTACATTTAAGTCATTGGAAGAACTTTTTTTGTCTTGAACATTTTTAGTATTGATAACAGGCTTTGTTGTCGCTGTTGGTAAAATACGTTTAGTGTTTTTTGGGGAAGAAGCTTGATTGTTTTTTTTATATTTTGGCGTATCTTTTTTCTCATTTTCTAAGAATGATTTTGCCTCATCTGAAACATTATTCTTTTTTAGTATATTAAGTTTTTCTAGTAATTCACGTTCTTCCTGTGCTAAGTTTTCACCTATATTATCTTCAATAGAGAATGAGTATGAAGGAATTATCAACAATAAATAAAATGTAGCTGTTAATATTTTATATAAATAAAAATTTTTTTTCATAAACTAATTCCTTAATCAGAAGATAGATAAGTATTATTTTTTTGAAGAACAACTCGTCTATCTTTTTCTCTTTGTATCATCTGTTGAATTTCCTGTGGTGCTTCAACTCCAATAAAAACTACTTCTATTGCCCCTGTCGCAGAGGTTCCTATTTCTACAGTTCCTATGTTCAACATTCTTTCTAAAATAGACTGTTCTGTTTCAACACTTCTAATATCTTCATATCTTATTTTTACGGAACGCTGCCTAATAGATAGAATCCCTATAGTCATTTCAATACCTTTACCTGTTAAGCAATATTTAACATTGAAAATATGTATCAAAGCTAGGATAAAAAATCCCGATGGAATAAGCCACAAAATTGGAAGTGATAAAAAAAATTTTGTACCATCTATTTCAAAAATTTCCCCGTTGATTATAGTTTGTGGAAACTCATTTGATAGAAATATAGAAAGAAAAATTCCTAAGAAAACCCCTATAAGAAGCTTGTATTCGCTTTTCCATACTTTATAAATAACAAGTTCCTTAGTTTCCATTTTTTTACCTTAATCCTAATTCTTCTTCAATTTCATCAAAGTTTCCACGTCTTTCGCGTGGTTTTTCTTCCTCATTAGTAGCTTTTTTAGGCTTTCTTCTCATAAGCTCTTTTAGTTCATCTGCCTTTATCGTAATAGTTCCAAAATCTTTTAGTGGTTTGTTTTTTGAAGTATTTTGAGATAAATCAGTATTTTCTGATGGTAAATTTTTTTTACTAAAATGTTTTGGTTCCGTATCAGATATACCTCCTCCTGACAATCTAAAAACAACAATTAGTATCAATATTAAAATAATTGATACTAATGGTGTTGTGCTAGTTAACGGTGAAAAAACAGTTTTTACAAGTCCCATATATTTTCTTTCCTTAAATAATCATAAAACAAAGTTTATTCTTCCTTTGGCTTTTTATAGTATTGCCATTTTCCTTGTCTTATTTCAATGACTTCTTTATGTTGAGGCCTGTAATAAATTCCCTCAGGGTCTAATCCCGGAGGAACTTGAATAACATCAGTCATTGGCTCTTCCCATATATAATCAACTACTGCTGGATCTTCTTTTGAATAAGTTTTATCGTACCGTTTTATCTCTAAAGATTGTGACGATTTACTTACTGTAGAAGAACAAGCAGTGAGAGAAAATAATGAGATAGATAATAATGATAGTAATATTTTTCTTTTCATTTTTTATTTCTCCACATCATTTATTAAATTGTTAACATTATTTGATATTTCGCCTTCTTTTTGTATTTCTTCAGCCCTCATTTTAAAGACATGAGCTCCGTTTGGTGCTATTTCCACAATTTGTTCCAATGCTTTTAAAAAGTCATTGTCATTTTGCTTTAGCATATCTGCAAATAATTGGTTATCGTCTCCATTATTTGTACTAACCCAGTAAAAAGATGGTTCAAGAGGTAAAACAAGTGCAGATTCTCCAATATCAGATATTAAATAAAATTGAGATTCAAGTCCTTTTATAGTCCTTAATCTTAAAATCACATCTGCTTGTTGAGGTGTCAAATTAAAAGCTTTTGCCGTCATATGAAACTTACTAGGATCTTGTTTTAAAAATATTTTATGAGCACTATTTTGTACTATTGCTTGTCCTCCTTCGCCCAAATAGAAATCCTCTCCAGATTGAGATGCAGCAATAACAATACCTTTTCTCTTTCGATATAATCTAAAAGCAGTTTCTACAGTTCCTGATGCTGTTTTTCCGATTAAATCATGAGCCTCATCAAAAACTAAAATTTTTCTACAATCTAATTCCATAGGGTCATTCATTACAGTATCGGCCCAAAGCATAGCAACTTTTAAGAAAACTCTTTGAAGATCAGGGTTTCTACTCAATGCTTTTAAATCAAAAACTATAAAACGTTCTTGAAGTTTTAAAGCTCCAGGTCTATCAAAAAATCTTGCATATGTTCCATCACCATAATAGTCACCTATCAACATTGCAACTAATTGACGTCTTTTTGCAGTATCTTCATCTTCATCGACTCTTTTTGGTGCTCTTAAAACGGAAACTACATCGCTTAAAATAAACTCTCTTCTCATTGGTCCATTTCTATATAGTCTATGAGATTCGACAACAGAAGCAATAACCACATTTTTTTCCAATCTCCCAGGTTGTTTTGCACCTTCAACCGCCATATCACAAATAATATCTGCACACATATCAACTAAATCTTTATAATCTTCATTTCTTGGATCTGGTGCAGTCCTACCAAGCCTTGCTAGAAAGTTCATCGCAGGGGCTTTAGATGGTGTAGCTTCATAAATTCTTCCACCAAAAAGTTGAGCCACTTTTTCAAAACCGCAAGGTTGCCCTGTCATACCTTTATCAAATACGAAAGTAATAGGGGGCTTTTCAACTTGTCTTCCATTTGGTAATGCTGCAAAATGGCCTCTTGCTAATGTTATCAGCATATAGCAAAGTAAATAACTTTTTCCAGCTCCTGATACTCCACTTATAAGTACGTTTGGGGCAATATTTGAATCATATAAATCAAATCCTATAAGTTCTCTATTCCAAAGAGATGGAAGTAAAAATTGTTTTCCTTTGGTTCCACGCCAATTACCATAAAGAGGAAATAACCTTGATGCCCTTGAAGAACGCATGCTTACTGTCCAGCCTTCCCCATCCATTTCTGGATCATACATGGCAGGAAGAGAATGTAAAAAAGTTGCCAAATCAGAAATCTCATGCACCATTCCTCTAGCACCATTTAATTGGGATATAGTCGCAATAGCTTCTGAAGTTGCTCTTTTTGCTTCATCTTCATTTTGACAAATAAAAGTTTGATGCACTCCTACACGTACAATTTGACATTTTGAAGCATAAAGCTCTGCTCTTGCAGCTCTTATAGCGGAAATTTGATGTAAAACTTTTTGGTTAGCTCTTCCGCGTGCTGTTATTTCTCGAAAGCCTAACATACTATCTTTCTGGTCTAATTTTTTAAGTTGAGTTTGTTGATCATCTTTAGAGTATGTAACACTTAAAATATTTTCATATGATGCACATTGTAATGGTGCAATCATTAATGGAAGGCAATTTTTCGGCGTTTGTATCAGAGACGTAGTTCTGTAAACCCTTCCATCTTTTTTTATAATCCCATTTTCTGGATGTTCAACAAGTGTTTCTGAAATCTGGTTTGCAAGTATATCTGTTTGATCATATACCGGAACAGCCACTGCATTTTTTAAGCCGTGTCTATATTTTCCTCCTTTTGTGCTTCGTCTGTTTAGCAAAGGAAACATTAAATCAATTAAATCTTGAGCATTTAATCTTTGAGGACGAAAGCCCATATCGGAAAGTTTTGCAAGGGTACCTTCTAAAATCCCTTTAAATTTGTTTGCATGTTCTAGATATTCAAGCCTTCTTCTTTCTGTTGTCATTGTAAAAGATCCAAAAGAAAAAACAGCTTTTATTCCTTCTGCGATTTGTCCAAAAAAATCTCTTCTTCTCCAAGAGGGGTCATATCTAAAACAAAATAATAAATCTAATTTTTTAGGGCGAAGTCCAAATTCATTGCTATTTGAGGCATTTTTTATTGCTCTTACCCATCGTCTTGCCATCCATCCTGCAGGTCCAGATAATGGATATTCTTGAATGTTTTCTTTTAATAAGCTATCAATTTCAAAACTCGTTATCCAGTTGGCTTGAACTGCCATATTAGGTTCAAAAGTATCAAAGAGCTCTTGAATTTGTTCGGCTGTTTGAAAAGCATCCGTGTCAGAAACTTGAGTGATTCCTAACGGTTGTAATCTGATAATTGCCCAAAAAGACGTGTCTGAATGGAAAAATATACCAAACTCTCTATCATATTCAGCATATGATAACAAATTATTAAACAGTTCTTCATCATGAAACAACCTTTCTTTAGTGAGTCTTGAAATACCCATTTAAATTATTCTCCTTTTAATAACCTTTCTTTTGAATGATTAGCTAAAAACCTTATTTCTTTATTTACATGATCTACATCCACTGTGATGCCTGCATCTTTTTCTATTTCATTTGCAATTTCTTCTACAGTTCCTAAAGTAATAAGTGAAATTTTTATATTTTCTAATTGTTTATCACAATAGGCAGAGTATTTTGCGGTGTTTGCTAAAATCATTACTACTTCACCTAATGTCGAATCTTCCGCTTCAAATTGAAAAACAGGTGTGATGATTTTATTTGAGACAGGATGTTTCTCTCTACTTGGAAGAGGGGAAGCTAAATGAACTGTTTTTACCCTATTATAAACCAAGGGTTGTGGAAGTTGTCTTACCGCAAAAATATGTACTTTTCTTTCTACAGTTTTATTTGAGTATTTAGGAGAACACGCAAATAAAATTGGAGAGAATAAAAATAAACAATATATTGGCAAAAATTTTTTTTTAAGCATATTACTTATTTTCCTCTTTTTGATTTATAAAAGGTACAGAAGATGTATCTTTGCTTCCTTCATTAAGTTGCTTCTCAAGTTCAAAAGCATCAGATACTGCCCATCTTTCATTTAAAACTTTTAAGTAGTAATAATGTGCAGGGACTAAATCTCCAATAGAATTTAAATGATCAGGAACCCACATTAATCTTACTACTGCAGGTTGCATTACTGGATTGCTTGGTTGAGGTAAATGTGCACGTTGATAACCAGCCATGCTTTCTAAAGCCTCTCTTGCAGTGCCTGATGTCTCATTTCCACGTATTGCATTATCATTTAATTCTCCTTTTAAAGCATATTCTGTAGGGGGCTCATAAAATGGGTTAAATACATGTTGAAGTGCATAACATCCACTAAAGCAAACACTAAAAAAAGTAAGTAAAATAATTTTTTTCATTCTTAACAGCTCCTAAATTTTAATCCATTCCATTAAATTGTTCATTTGTACCATCTTCTAATTGATCATATAAATCTTCAATGGTTACTTCATTTGCAAAAGTAGCAGTAGCTTCTCTTCCAGATAAGACTTGAACGACAGGTACCATTTCCTTTAATCTATCTTTTAATACATCAGACCAAACAGAAGCTCCATTTGAAAGTCCTTCACCTAAAGCATATTCTGCTGTGTCTCCAGTAACTAATCTTCGTTCGCCATTATATGTATATACTATAGTAGAGTTTGCATCAGATATAGCTTCGCCTGCTCCTGCGATACCGCCTATCATAATACCTCCTGCAATTGCTTTTCCTATAGGATCTATTAAAATTCCTTTTAATCCTCTAATTCCATCTTCTCCGACTATCCAGCCATCAACAGAGACAACTTTTCTTTCTCCGTTTGGTAATCTAATACTAAGTTTTGTTAGTCTAAAAAGGGCTCTTTGGTCTACAATTGAGCCTTGTGCTGCAGCAATTAATCTTGCTTCTCCAAGTGGTAATTGAGAATTGTCTGGTCCATCAATGTTGGAAATTAATTTAAATATTACAGGATATGGTGTGCCGTCAGTAGGGGCGTTTACTCCCCCTAGAAGTCTTACTCTAACAGTATCTCCTGGGGCTACAAAAGCTATTCTTTTTACGACATCTTTTTTTATTGGACTTACAGTTTCATTTCCATTATCGAAAAAAGATTCTAATTGATCTGAAGCATCTTTTTTCCCATTTTCACCCATATTTTCATCTTCTAATAGTAGTTCGTCAGATACTACAGAAGTGTTACCAGAGTCATAACCGTTTCCGTTCATTCCAACTTCTAAATCTGAAATTTTCTCTAAAATTTTCTTAAAAATATCTGATGTCCTTTTTTCGTATGTATCCAATCTGGTTGCTAAATCTTTCATATCTTTTTGTGCGGCTGCTTGATCTTTTTGCAATTTATTTAAATCCACACGGAAACTTGTTACAAAGTCATCTAAATGCTCTTTTTCTGCCGTCATATGTCGTTCTTTTTTGAGAAGTTGATGTTGACCATTGTTATACCTATCAGATGTTAATACTAAATAACATAAGAATAAAACAATGACACCTCCAATTAAGAGAAACTTTGTTTTTCTATCTTTGGTTATCAAAGTTTTTACATCATCAAATTTTTGAACCATGTTAGTTACCTCTTTTTGTTTATTACATTAGTAAAAATCTAAATGTAATAAGATTCTCAATTATCTTGCTTTTGTTACAATATAAACCTTTGTTTTGTGTCCTTTAGCAATTTGTTCTTCGATATTTAATGGTTGAGGAGATAGTTCCCATTTTTCAAAAGAAACAGCTCTCGTTCCATCTAATCTAAACGTTGCTGGATTCAATTTTTGAGATACGTCTAAAAGATTTTTAACGTCAAGGACATATCCCCAAAGATTAGTTCCTATAAAAATTGTATCTATTGTAGCGTGAATTGAGCCATCATTTATGACAGTTTCACCTCTATATTTATCAGTAGCCCTATACCCATTGATAGCTCCTTTTCCAAACTCTGATGCTAAAACCATTTCTCGCATAAGACCTGATACTTTTGTTGCCGGAGCAAACCCTGATGTCATTCCCTTGTCGACATTATTGTCTAACTCTTCTCCAGAACTTGTAATGATTGATTGACTTTTATCAATAATTCGAATCAATGTGTCTTTATTATCCATACCATTTGATTTTCTTACTCTGATAGTATATGAACGTCCGTCGTCTAACCTTACAATCATTGATTCTCCGGAATCAGAAATTTTTTCAGTTGAAAAGATTACAAGGTCGTTACCTTTTTTATCAAGAGAAACAGCTGAAAGCTTTTTCTTAAATCCCCCTAGCACTTTTGATGGAAATTGAATTTGTGTAGGTTCCCCAGGGC
>CAZHFA010000053.1:0-8835 GCA_964531865.1 uncultured Bdellovibrionales bacterium | reverse complement strand
CAGTATTGCAATATATTTTTGGAAAATGCTTGACAGTATCTTAAAAGGATACTATACTTATTTATAACCAAACCAAGTTACAACTTGGGCATGAACAACGATGATTGGGTTATGTTTTGGCAGTAGGCTATTTTTTTGGAATTATAGTTTCCAGATAGGAAACAAGATAATAGGAGTTAACTATGGCGGGAATAATGATAAGTTTTGTTTTTCCGGGTATTCTAATAGGTCTTTTGGTAAGCCAAGCTCTAAACACCGCTGCAAAAAAGGCACAGCTTCTTGAAAAAAAGCGTGCCCAGAAAAAACAAAACAGGCTCTATATTTACGATTTGCGAAGCGACCAGGCTGCCTAAGCAGGTTAAATTACTTCATAGCCTTAGCTGCTATTGTATTATCTACCAGCTTTTCAAACGATACAGGTGACTTAAGTTCGCCTGCAGAATCGATTACAGTCAGCAGCCTGTTATAGTCTTCTTCAAACATTACAGGTTCGCCCTTCCACGAATCGTTTGCACGATAGTTACGTGCAACTGAGGTCAACACCTCAAGACTCGCATCAGGGAAAAACGGCATCATTGCTTTTGCAACTTCTTCATCTGTAGCGTTTGCAACCCACTTTTGAGCGCGATATATAGCACGTAAAAATTTCTCAATGAGAGCGGGATCATTTTTAAGCTTGCTTTGGCTTACCATATAGGTTGTGTACGGTACATCACCGGACGCTTTGCCCACGCTAGCTACTATGAACCCTTTGCTGTTCATTTCAAATAGTGATGCAATGGGCTCAAAAAGCGTTACATAATCACCTGTTCCGCCTTCAAATGCACCGCCCATTAAATCAAATTGAATATTATCGAGCACTTCAAGGTCAACGCCTGGTTCAAGCCCATGCTGCCTAAGCACATATTGCAGTGTCATCATAGGCATACCACCTCTTCGTCCTCCGATAATTGTTTTGCCTTTTAAATTCTCCCACGCAAACTCAGGTTCTGCTACTCTACCCATAAGGAAAGAACCGTCACATTTCGTAAGTTGTCCGATTATTATCGGGTGATCCTCCTTGCCTTCATTGATAACGTAAATACCTGTTTCCGGCCCCATGAGTCCAATATCCGCCTGACCGGCAAGCAGTGCTGTCATAGTTTTATCTGACCCACCGCCTGTCGTTATTTCAATTTGTAGACCCTCTTCCTCAAAGAAACCTTGTGATATTGCTACATACTGCGGGGCATAGAAAACAGAACGTGTAACTTCGTTTAGTTGAACAACCCTCAGTGTCTCTTCTTTTTTGCAGCTAGTAAACAAGCAGCTCAAAAACACAAGCAAAACAAATACAGCAATGAACTTCTTCATGCAGGCAAACCTCCCAAATTCATAGATAATTTGACTATGATTAAGGTATGCGCGAGAGCTGTTTTGCGTGATTGTGCTCTAAGCTTAGAAATGGAAGACGCTTTCGTATTTGAATAGAAAACAAAGCTGCAAGCAAAAGCTTTACCATGTCAAGAGGTAAAAAGAGCAGGGTTAAATACGCAGCTTTAGAGAACGGAAACTTTGTATGCAGATGCAAAGATGAAATGACTGCCATATAGATTACGCCGCAAAGCTGAAGAATAAGTATAAGAAGCACACTAAATAGAGCAAATAGTATATACTTACGTCTTAGTAAAGTTTTGTTATAAAGGATGCTCATAAGCGGCGCGCAGAACAAAAATGCAAGCAAATATCCAAATGTCGGGTCAAGAATATAACCTAAGCCACCCCCGTGTGCAAAGACTGGGATTCCTATTAAGCCGAGAAGAATATATGCTGCCTGTGATAGGAAGGCCTCTCGCTTTGGCAGCAGCATACCTGCTAAAAACACAAAACCTGTTTGAAGCGTCATTGGGACAGGGTATGGTACTATGGGAATTTTAATAAATGCGCCAAGCGCTGTAAGCGAGCTTATTAATGCACCAATTATCATAAATCGTGACTTTTCACCCATATGGCCTCACTATTGTAAACCAAATTATATAGACAGTTTACAATAGTGTAATGCAAACAGCAAGCATTATATTAATTTAATGTTGCATATCAGCAGATTTGAAGTAAAATATAGAATAGTGCGTTTTTGTAAATCGCGAAAATTCCTAAGGAAGGTGCAAGTTTGCTCGAATTTAAACCAATACTTATTGAAGATAAGCAGGTAATTGATTCATTTCTGAAGCCCCATGGGTTCGAATGTTCCGAATTTACTTTTACTAATGTTATAATCTGGGGGCAGGATGAAAAGATTAAGTGGGCCCAAACCGATGATGCGCTTTACTTTTTACTGAAGTTTGGCATACATCCTGCATTTATGTTTCCTCCGATTCCGATAAACCTTTCCAGCGATTATTTCAAAATAGTAGATGCTGCCTGCAGTTATTTTAGTGATAATGGATTAAATCCCTATTTTCGCTCTATAAGCGGACCATTTGTTTCGCTGTTTAAAGAGAATTTTCCCCAGCTTTCACTTGTGCCAAACCGAAATACGTTTGACTATGTATATTCCGCGAAAGATTTAATCGAACTAAAAGGTAGAAAGTTTCACGCAAAGCGCAACCATATAAACCAATTTAGTTCTCAATACAATTATACGTATAGACCGCTAACTTCGGATAAGGCAGAAGAGTGCATGCAGCTGTATTTAAGCTGGCTTGAAGAAAAGGATATTAATGAACCAGGCATAGTTGGCGAAATGAAGGCTATCCGATTTCTGCTTCCTAACCTTGAGCGTTTAGGGGCCTTAGGCGGTAGCATTTATGTTGGTGATAAATTAGTAGCCTTCACAATTGGTGAAAAGATTAAAGAAGATATGGCGCTTATCCATATTGAAAAAGCGGATACTTCATATACAGGGCTTTATGCTGTAATTAACCAGCAATTTGCCGCGCACGCATTAGCGGAGATGACTTATATCAACAGGGAGGAAGATATGGGAATTCCCGGTATGCGCAAGGCGAAGCTATCTTACCAGCCAGTTCGAATGATTGAGAAGTTCGATGCGATTTGGCGCCCCTAGCTTAGAGGTATGTTCAGTCAGATGCTTTTGGTTGGAAGAGGGCTAAGCATACAGTTTGGAAAGCTTTGAAACTTGCTTTTGTCCAAGTTTTATTGTAAGATTATTTAGCGTAAAATACTTGTTATAATGTAAACAAGGAGAAGTCGCCTAGTTTGGTCGAGGGCGCGCGACTGGAAATCGCGTAAACCGCAAAACGGTTTCGAGAGTTCGAATCTCTCCTTCTCCGCCACACTATTGACCGAAGCATTGATAAAATGTCTCGGTCAACTCTTTTATTATTCGTATCAAGAAAGCCTGCAACACAAGGGAATTGCCCGTAGGGGTATTCAGAATCCTTTGTATTGCGGGCTTTTTCTGCGTTATGGAGCTTCTCTGGCACTTCTTGTACAAGGCAGAATTTGAATACCCCTTGAGGAAAAATAAAATAGTTCTATGAAAAATAAACGGGTTCAAGGAATAATAAAAGGGTTCAAAACGCTCTGCCCAAACACTATAATTCATTATGTTAATTGGGCTAATCTTTCTTTTTTGCTGAATATTTCGTGGATCTTCTCCGTTTGACTCCATCCTCACCGACCTCGACATTGCTCCGGCGGCTACGCTCTTCTTGGACGCGAATAAAGTATTCTTCCGGAATAATCGGCTCGTTGTTGCCTTCGGCAGCATATCTGGCCACTTCACCGTTGTTGACTTTACGCTTTGTCTTGTATTCCGGTGTGTGAGTTTTGAAGATAACAGCGGTGCCGTAATACTTTGTATTGGTGAGCATGAACTCCAGCGTGTGCTTTGACCACTGCTCTTTGCCGGTCGGTGACGGGATATTTTCAGCCTCAAGCGCAGCCTTGATTTTCACGATGCTCATACCGCACAAATACATGGCATAAACCCTGCGGATAATGGCGGCTTCATCCTCTGCGATTTCAAGCTCACCGTCATCGTTCTGGCGGTATCCGTAGCACGGCTTGTTATAGAGTTTTGAAGTGCCGTTTTCGGCATGGCGTTTCAGACCCCACCGTATATTCTCACTGAGGGATTTGTTTTCGCCCTCGGCAACGGTGCAGTAAAGGGATATCGCCAATTCCGCTTCCGGGTCCATACTGCCTAATCTTTGATCTTCGAAGTAGACCTCCACACCATATTCCTTTAACGTTCTGACAGCCATCAGAACGTCCACAGTGGAACGACCAAACCGGCTTATTGTTTCGTAACCACATATTCTATTTTGCCATCATGGGCGGATTGCAACATCCGTTGAAACTCTGGCCGCTTATCGACATCTGCACCGCTGGCAATGTCAATGAAAATATCCGCAACTACCTTGTACGGTTGCCTGTGCACATACTGAACCAGTCCAGACGCTTGACTAGCAAGGCTGTGAAGCTCAGAGTTGTATTTATCGCTGACCCGGCAGTAAACGCCAACTCTCTTCGTGCGCAAGTCCAACGGCTGCAATCTGTCTATTCTCTTGACATCCTTTTCCATGATGGTCACCCCCGTACACAAATAGTTATCAATTAATGCTGCGTATGGTCTTGCTATTATTCCGGTTTAAAGTGATATATGTCATACCAAAACAATCGGGAGGTACTGAATATGTACTATATGCGATTCAATAATGACGATGGATCATCGGAGGAAATTGAACTGCAACGGGGATACATTTTTTGCAAATGCCATGTATGTGGTCAAGAATTTGTACGCAGCCGATGCAGTCATCAGTAACCGTAAACTTTTGCCCATATGGTTTCTGGTTGATGATTGACAAGTGTAAGATATCCTTCGTGTGCCATGCGGTCCTTCTCGGTGACTTCCTGCCATTCACGCTTTTTTGCATCAATGTCCCCTTTGATTGATATAAGCTGTCGCTCCACACCTTTGGCGAGCCTCGTCCTTCGAACTCGATTTCATGTATAGGCTAAATTTCAGAATCTTGCTGGAGGGGTTCTTACCAAGAAAGCACTTATACTTGATAAAAATTCTTGAAACAATAATGAGAAAATGCTATAATATAAGCATTATGCTAATAGCACAAAGCTAGGTGCATTAAGCGCACAGTTTACTACTGCACAGGAGGGAAAATCGTGAAGAAACAAACCTTTAGCGCTTTTTTATTAAAGAAACGAAGTCAAAACAATTTAACTAATAGTAAACTCGCATCTATAGCAAATATATCGGCCGTTTATTTAGGAGAAATTATTAATAATAAAAAAATTCCTCCAGATAAAAAAACGCAATATGCTTTAGCGGATGCATTGCAGCTAACAGATGATGAAAAGGCTGAATTCTTTAATTTGGCTGCAAATGAGCGCGGAGAAATCCCCGTTGATATTTATGACTATTTGTTGGAATCAAAAGGTTTATTAAAAGAAATTCGTGCAATGAAAAATGACGGAATAACGGGTGACTATGATGAAGAGAATTAAACCAATTAAAAAATCTGTCGAGGCTAAGGGGCACACTTCCCAATATAGAATGCATAAGTATTTTGCTCGAAGACCTTACAATGTTTTTAATAATTTAATCAGGCATTATTCGAATAAAAATGATATTATTTTGGATTGCTTTTGTGGCGGTGGAGTAATAGTATTTGAAGGCGCTTCTTTAGAGAGAAAAGTGGTAGGCGTTGATATAAATCCATTAGCGACCTTTATTACGAGAATGCAAATGTTCAATGGAGATACTGATCTTCTAGTAAAAGTTTATGAAGACTTTGTTGATCAAATTAAGCAAAATTATGAACACTGGTATTCTATTGATTTTAGTGATGATAGTGGAGTTTGTGAATGGATTGAATGGGTATATGCGGTACGCTGTCCCCATTGTGGACAACAGATTATTCTAATTGAAGAAAATAAAATTAAAAATGGAATATATCGATGTGACAATATTTCTTGCGAGGGCGCATCTGGTAGTGGTGTTAAGAGGATAGAGTGTCTACCTGACATCAGTATCCCACTTCGAGTAAAGTATAAATCCAATAAAACAGGTGAAATTACAACAAGAGCAATTGAGTCTATTGATCAAATGTGTAATATAGACAAACTGCTGGACAACTCCAATAACTTGAAGTATGCACCAAATTTTGAGATACCTATGGATTGGGATAGACAACACGAGGATAAATTAAAAGAACGTGGTGTTGTAGAATACAAAGACTTGTTTACAGAAAGAAATTACGCAATAAACTGCTGTATTTTCAATGATATTATTTGCATGAAGGAGACACTACCCCTCGATATATACGAAATGCTTTATTTCTTATTTAGCTCGGCCTTGCGCTACACAAATAATATGACAAGAGTTACAGATAATTGGGAAGGTGGAAACCCTACTTCAATGGACAAACATGCATACTGGCTACCTAATCAATATGTAGAAACCAGTGTTGTAGATATCATTTCCAAAAGAGCAAAATCCATAATAAATGGAGTGGAATATTCGAAAGTGAATCTACCTGAGAGCTGCAAAGAGGCGAAATCTTTTGACGAATTGCCAGAAAAAGGTGGCTTTCTTGTATTAAATAGAAGCTCAAGTGACCTCCCCATACCAGACAAATCTATCGATGTAGTGATTACTGACCCACCTTATGGAAGCAATGTACAGTATGCAGAATTATCAGCTGTATGGAATGCTTGGTATGAATCCTTCAGTGGATTGAACGATTATATATTTAAGGATGAAGAAGCTGTTGTCAATAGAAAGATAAAAGCCCCTGGAGCTAAAACCGAAATGGATTACGAGGAGTTGTTATATAATATCTTTGCAGAATGCAATAGAGTTTTGAAAGACGGCGGCTATATGGTCTTTACTTTCAATAATAAAAATATTAAGGTTTGGATTGCAATGATGAGGGCTGTAGCAAGGGCAGGCTTCTATCTTCCGGACGATGGAGTACTCTTCCAGGATTTCATTAAATCCTATAAAAATACTGCACATTTAAAATATGCAGGTAATATACATGGTGATTTCATATATTCGTTTGTAAAAGGAAAGAGCCCTGCACCTACAGTTCTTAATGGATATACGTTGCAGCAGGTAATTGAGCAAAATATTGATATGCGGATTGAACAACTATATAAGAAGCGTAAGAAATATGCAACCACGGAGCTATACCAAAAAATATTTTCTAAACTTGTCGGCGTGCTTATGGAGTATATTGTAGAACATATTGACAATGAAGAGGAAATGCTTAAGGTTGAAACATATTCAGATGACTATATAGATAACTTGTTAAAGAAAAAGCTTAATTACATTAATGAAAAATGGGTTAAAAAGGAGCAGTAATGCTATGAAAGAACTTCTTAAAGGAATGCAGATATATGACAACAAGGATTTACAGCAGTTTGTCTTGCAGTTAGAAAGTCGATATGAAATTAAAGATTTATCGCACAAATACAATAACTCTGTAAACTTCTCCGAAAACGCGGACGTGCCATTTCATCAATGGTTTCGATATCGAGAAGGTTTTTCTGGTAACTTGATAAAAGAGTTAATTAGAGATTCTGGTGCTACTAAGAATGAATTTATAATAGACCCCTTTAGTGGTTCTGGGACAACACCAGTAGTTGCCGTTCTTAATGGGTACAATGCTTTGGGTATTGATGTAAACCCTTTGTCGGCGTATATAGCTAATGTTAAAATGCAACAGTACACGCAAGCAGAATTGCAATTATGCAAAAGAAGTGTATTGAAGGATTTGCCTAAACTTAATACATCTAACACGAATAAATATGATGACATAAAAAAATATTTCGAGCCAAGAAATTTCGAAATGCTGTGTAATTTGAAAGATTATATTAACGATATAGATAACTTAAGTGCTCAGTCGATTCTGATGACAGCATTTCTATGTATTATTGAGGCTTGTTCCAATCGCCGGAGAGACGGTAATGGTTTAAAAACAGTAATCACAAAAGTCTCAGATGTAAGAGACCTTTTTATAAAAAAGACAATCGAGATTATTAGCGATTTAAAAACTACATCATGTAATCTAATTGGGAAAGGGGAATGTATTGCAGATAGTGCCACAAACTTGTATGAAATATACAAACATTATAAAGACTCAAGAGATGTAAATGTGGGAGCGATTATTTTCTCTCCCCCCTACCCTAATTCATTTGATTATTTTGAATCCTATAAATTGGAGCTTGTATTTGGTGATTTTGCAGCTAATATCAAACGCATTAACGATTTTAGACAGCAAGCAGTTAGGTCATTTATCGGTGTGAAGGAACAACGTGAATCCGATAAATATATAAATATTATTTCAGCCGAAATAGAAAAGGCTATACCAGAAAAGGAAGCAGAGACAGGTAAAAGAGATTTAAGAACTAGAAAAGTGCCAAATATGATTAAGGGGTATTTTTCTGACATGCAAGAGATAATTAAGCAGTGTGGGCTATGCCTAGAAAAAGGTAAAAAAACATATATTGTGGTTGATCAATCTGCGTATGTTGGTGTCATAGTTCCTACTGATTTGTTGCTGGCTTATTTGTCTGAGCAAGTTGGATTTAGAGTAGAAAGTATCACTGAATGTAGGAAGTGTCGAACATCAGCTCAGCAGTTGCAGCGTTTTCCATATTTAAAAAATGTGTTAAGAGAGAGCATCGTGGAATTAGTGAAGGAATAATTAACTGCCGCAGACGATTATGATTCGACTGCGGCAGTTTATGTTTATAACCAATTATTGGAGTTAATAAAGTTACAAGTACCCCCATTCGGCTTGATTGTACGCTTGTGCCTTTTCAAGCCGTTTCGTGGTTATTGTAGCATGCATGCCTCTTGGTCAC
>CAZHFA010000052.1:0-8863 GCA_964531865.1 uncultured Bdellovibrionales bacterium | reverse complement strand
AAATCAAAAAAAATGGCTCCAGCAAATTCTAAAAAGTGGGTGTCCTGTAATTTTTCTCTGTAATTTTTCTGTAATTTTCATACATATTTTATAAGTTCTCTAGTGTTTGATGGTATGAAAGTTGCTTGTAAGTAAATAGTAAATTTATTAGAGATAAATTATTTATGAATAATGAAATAATACAATCATCAGAAAATCAACAAGTTAGTAATCTTTTTTCACAGTTATTGTCGAAAAATTCATCTCAAAACTATGTTGCAACAGATAATAATTTTTCTTCTCTTATGGAAAATATTTCTTCAAAATCAAAAATGAATTTTGAAAGAAAAAAGGTAAATGAATCTACCATAGAAAAACAAGATGTAATAAAAACATCTGATAATAAAGCGGTTAAAGTTAGAAAAAATGATTCAGAAGATGATATAAAAAAGGATGAAAATGATATTTATGCTGTTAAGGAAAAATCAGTTAAAAAAGAAGAAACTACCCCAAGTGGTGTCGAGGAAGAGAGTAAAGTAGAAGAATTACCAGAAGAAGAAACGGATAAGAATAAATTGCAAGATGAAGATACATCTTCTATTCAATATGAGTTTATCCAGACAATGATGCAGACTTTGAAAGATACAGGTAATTTTTCTAATGAAGAATTAAGTGATATTAAAAATTTTCTAGAGAAGAATTTAAATTTTAAAGATGGTTTTGACTTAAATAAATTTTTAGAGAATTTACAAACTTCATTAGGAAATGAAACTTTTGAAAAACTTTCTTCCTTGGATGTTTTTGAAAGTTTGCAAGAATCGATAAAAATTTTTTTTACAACTAATAATATTGATGTGTCTAAGCAAGAGATATCATCAAAATTAAAAGATGGTAATCTTTTTATAGATAAAGTCGAAAAAGCAGATGAAGAGCCAAAATCTAGCTTATTAACAATTTTTGAAAACTTGTTAACTAATATTTTTGATGAAGATCCAAGCTTAAATAATGATAAAAAAACGATTTTATCGAATATGCTATCTTTTAGTACTAACACTGATTCTGTCTCTCAAAATTTAGACTTAACATCTTTGGGAGATTTTTTACAAGGTAATATGCAAAATCCAAACTATGAAAATTCATCGATGATGAATTTGACAAAAAAGTTTGAAGATACTCAAGATATAATGAAAATTATTTCTGGAACTAATACGGATTCAAATAATATTTTATCTGCTAAAGAGTCAATAAAAACTTTAGATTCTATAGCTTCAACACGTGTTATGGAGAGAGTTGAAGAAGCGTTAAAAGCAGTATCAAAATCAAAAGATGGTTCAACAATTTCTCTTAGATTAGACCCGCCATCTTTAGGAGAAGTAAAAATTGATGTTACAATGAAAGATGGTATTTTGTTTGCTAGATTACAGGCAGATTCTAATGATGTTGAAAATTTACTTAAAAATAAATCATTGGAGCTTCAACAAGTATTACAAGATGCCGGACTTGATGTAGATAGTATAAATGTTTATATTGCATCTAAAGATAGTGAAGAAGATAAGAATCAAAGTAGTAATTCAAATAATGAAGATAAAAAAGAAAATAAAAAAATTATTTTTAGTGATGATTTAGAAAACGCCTCTGAATCTACTATTAAAAATGAATCAGAACCTAAGATGCAAGCTTCAAAATGGATAGCTTAATTTTTTATGAGATGCAAATTAGCATAATCTTGACAACATTATGGCACAAGCAGATCTTACCGATAAATGATTGTAATCTGTAGGGCCTTTTATTGGTTCTAAAAAATAATCTGCACGTGATAGTAATTCATCACTCATGCCCCAGCCAGTTCCTAGCATTAAAAGGTATGGTGTATCATCTTTTTCTAATAAAGTTTTCATCTCATTAAATGAAACTCTTCTTCCACCATCTCTAGCAGAACTAGCAATAAGCTTTGGAAGTTTTCCATATTGTTTATCAAGGATTGAAATTGCCTCATCAATTTCCCTTATGATATGAACTCTCATTAAAGCATCTTTTCTATTACCGTTATATTTCTCTCCAAAATCTGTCATCCAATGAGCCTTTAAAGTTTCAGCTAATTTTCTAAGAGACGGAGAAGAATGGCAAACAAAAGTATTATTTACCCCAAACGTTCTACAACTCCTAGCTATATCATGTAAATCAATCATCGTAAGAGATGTTGTAACAATGTTTTTTTGTTTATCAACCATATTATCATGAAGTAAAATAACGTTTAAATTTTTATTCATATTGATGATTCTCCATTTTTTAATAAATCAGGTCTTACTTTTTTTGTTTTTTCAAAAGATTTTTCTTCTCGCCATTTTTGGATATTCTTATGGTTTCCAGAAAGTAAAGTAGAAGGAACTTTTTGTCCTTGAAATTCTTCTGGATGAGTATATTGTGGAGCCTCTAAAAGATTTGCTGAAAACGATTCAACGACTGTTGACTTAAAGTTGCCTATTACATTTGGAATTAGTCTAGTTGTTGCTTCAATTATCGCCATAGAAGGTATTTCTCCGCCCATAAGGATATAATCTCCAATCGATATTTCTTCATCAACACAGAGATCAATTACTCGTTGATCAACACCTTCATATCTTCCACATATAAAAATTAAATTTTCTTTTTTGCTTAAATCTTGTGCTTTTTTTTGACTAAATGTATTTCCAGACGGTGTAAGTAGTACAGTATACACATCTTGAATCTTTTCTTTTATTGCTTTGATGGCTAAAAAAATAGGTTCTGGTTTTAATACCATTCCAGCTCCACCTCCATATGGTTCATCATCAACTTTATAATGAGGAGGGGAGGCAAAGTCACGAATATTGACTATATCAATCGATATAAGACCTTTATTTATTGCTTTCTCTATAAGACTTGTTTTTAAAAAACTTGAAAATATTTCTGGGAAAATCGTAAGGACAAAAATTTGCATTCTTGATACTTAATTTTTTATGTTGAAAAAGAAATAAGATTGACGATAAAAAAAATCGACAATCTTACGTATAAAAAAATTAAGCTCTTTCTTTTGCTCTCTCTTTTCTTTTTCTTCTATTAGCTTGAATCTTTTCTCTTTGAGCTTTTTCTTTTTCTTCAATAAAATTTGGAATATTTGCAATGATTAAATTCCTTACCAATCTACTAGCTTTTGCACCATTATTGATAAAAGTTTTTACTCTCTCTTCTTTTAAAACGGCTTTAGGAGGATCTTGCATAGGATCATAAGATCCAACAATTTCTAAATATTTTCCATCTCTACAAAAAGTTGTTTCTGTTGCTACTATTCTATAAAAAGGATTTCCTTTCTTTCCATGTCTTGAAAGTCTTAAGGTAACTGCCACTTTTTTATTCTCCAAAATAAAAATAAATATTTTTAATATATAACTTCTTTTGCAAATTAAAACCTAAAATTTGCCAAAAAATACGTTTTAAAAAGTACCACATCGTTATATAATTTGCAAATGTTTGAAAAATTTATTTTAGGATTGTTTATGAAAAAATCAATAAAATTAACATTTTTTTTTGTTTTATTCCTTTTTATTGGTTTGAAGTTTTCTTTTGCTACTCAAGGTAGTGAGGTAGTTTGTGTGGCAAGTATGCCGTGTGATGAAGAAGGAAATCTTTTAGAGCAATATTCAAAGGGGGAATGTTTAGATGTATACCAAGACCGATGCTTAAATTTAAGGCTTGAAAAAATTACAGAAAATGAATTGATATGTCAAACAAAAATCACGCAAAAAAATAAAAAAATAAGACGACTAAAAAGACGCATAAAATACTTAGAATCAATAAAATAGAGTATAAATATAAAAACTAGATTTCTTTTTCTTCTTCTTTTTTTAACGGTAATATTTTTATCTTATTTATTCTGTTTTCTACTAAACTTTCAACTACAAAGTGAAAGCCGTTGTAATCAAAATTATCTCCCCTTTTAGGCATCTTAGATAATTTTTTTATCATAAACCCTGCAATGGTTTCATATTCTCCTTCAGGAAGTATTGACATATAATCTTCGTTAAAATCATGTATAGATAGTAGGCCTGAAACCATTATGATGCCTTCAGAGTTTTTTATAAAATCACAGTCTTTTTTATCTAACAAGTCATGCTCATCTATAATATCTCCGACGATTTCCTCTATCAAATCTTCAATTGTTATTAGTCCTTCAACTCCACCATGTTCATCTAATACAATGGCCAAGTGGATTCCTTGTTGCCTAAATTCTTGCAACAACTCATCTACTTGCTTATTTTCTCGTACAAAATATGCTTGTCTTAATATATCTTTTATCTTTCTATTTTTTAATTCTGCTATATCTTTACACTTTATTATTTGGGCAAGCGCATCTTTTGCTAGCACAATTCCCTTTACATTATCTAGTTCTTTATCGCAAACAATTAATCTACTAAAACCTTCCTTAGAAAAAGTTTCTGCCACATCAAAAAGATTTTCATCATATTGAACATAAACTATTTCATGACGAGGTGTCATAATCTCTTTTACTCTAGTATCAGAAAAATCGATAACGCCCTTTAAGAGCTCTTTTTCTTCATCTTCAATAAGCCCGTTTTTACTACTTTCTTCAAAAATATCGCTTAGCTCTTTTGTCGAAAACAGATTTCCAATGGCACGTTTGGTTCCTCTACCAAGATTTTTTAAAAATTTATTGCTTATTTTTATGATAGATTTAGGGAAAAAAGAAATAGATTTACAAAAAAGAAAAATTAGCGGTGATAATGTGATTAATGTCTTTTCTGCATTAAACGAAAAAATTCCTTTTAAAAAATCTATTACACCGATCAGTAAGGCTAAAAATAATAATGATAATACTATAAAAATAAGGATATATTCTTCATTAAAATATTTTATTTGAAAATTAAAATGTAAAATGATTTTTGAAAGCAAAGAACCTAATAAAAAACTTGTTAAAATTATATAAAAATACGTAGCATAAATATGCTGTTCTCTAAATTGTGCCAAATATTTTATGAAACGAAATATTGGAGAATTTGTTAAGCCTTCTTCAAGGTGTTTTAATTTTATATTTTTTGTTTGACTTAATGTCCAATTAGATATGATAAAAAAAACTAAAAAGATACTAAAAGAAATAAATAAAAAACACAGACTATAAATGTTATCCATAATTTAACCAGATAGAATTTTAAAGTGTTATGCTTTTAATGCACGCCAACATGCATCAGCCATTTGATCTGCAACTTTGGATGGCGCAATTTTATTATAGCCATCGAACCAATCTCTTACATAAGCTAACGGAATTCCAAAGATAATACTCCATAAAATTTTTGCATTTAATAATCTTATTTTGTTATCTTTTATGCCTTGCTTTAATGTTCGTGTTAAGATTCTTCCAAGCTCATCAAAACCAAGTGTTGTTGGACGTCTTACGATTCCATGTAAAAACTCACTATGACGACAAAGCCAAATATATTTTGATGTTTGAATGTTTACTTCAGAAAATCGTAAGAAAGATTTTACCAAGCGTTTTATTACTTCTTCCACATCACTTATATTCGTGACAGATCTTTCAAGTTCTTTTCTAAAAATTGAAACACAAAGATCATATAATGCTGAAGCTATCTCTTCTTTATTTGTGAAATTATGATAAATAGAACCAACACTACAACGGCTCTCTCTACTTAAGTCCGGAATATTAGTATTAAAATATCCTTGTTCAACAAATAATTTTAAAGCTGCCGCCAAAATTCTATCTTTGGAGCTAATTTGATTAAGTACATCTTCAGTGTTTTTTAAATCTTTTGCAGTATTCATTTTTTAAATTCCAAGCTAAAATAATATCATCAATTTTTGTGAAAAGTCAAAACTTTCAATTAGTATATAGTTTTGTCAAAAGGTGTAAAAGATAATTTATGATAGAGGACTTTTGGGGATGTTCGATTATAAGAAAAAAAAACAAATAGAATCTATTTTTTCGGATTTTAGGTTTGAAATTGTAAATTCAATTGTAGCTTTAAAAAAAACTATTTTAGTTGTAATAGATGATAAAAATATTGGTTTGGATGATGCTGTTTCTATGGTTAGGATTTCAGAATCAAAGGCAGATTCATTAAGGGCTGAACTTGAAGTGTTGTTATATGGAAAAGCACTTTTCCCAGAGTCTAGAGGAGATATTTTTAGACTTTTAGAGGCTACCGATAAGATTGCAAACCAAGGAGAAGTTGTGGCTTTAATGTTAAGGACACATAAAATAGTTTTTCCAGATTTTTGTATAGGTTCAATTTTATCAATGGCAAATTATACGGTAAATATAGTTAAAATTTTGTCTGAAGCTCAAGAGAAGGTTTTTTCTAATTACAGAATGGCTCTCCCACTTGTAGGGAAAATTTCACAAATTGAAAGTGATGCTGATGATATAGAAATATGTTTGACTGAAACAATATTTAAAAGTGAAATCGAACCATACAATAAACTTATACTAACAGAATGGATACGATTGCTTTCAGGAATTTGTGATAAGGCAGAAGATGTCTCTGATCTTATACGAATTATTGTGGCCAAAAGGGGGTTTTGATTTTTACATTAGTAAGAAATTTTTTTTAACTTTCCTTAAAATCTATAAGATTATGATTAGGATTTTTCTCTTTGGCAAAATCTTTTTGCCATTCTTGAGTGTATAAAAAAATATAATTTCCAGAATTATCATAAGCTATGATGCTGTTTGTAGGAAGATTAAAAGTTTTTGGATCTCCCTTTAACCATGCTCCATGACGATATGACAATGTATTTAATTCTGTTTTAACGTGATATTCATTTAAGAAACGACTTTGTAAAACCTCAAACTGTAAAATTCCAACTGCTGCAATTAAAGGATCAGATGTCATATTGTTTAGCTCATTTAAAATTAGTACGGCACCTTCTGCTGTAAATTGTTCAATTCCTTTTTCAAATGATTTTCTTTTTAGTGCATCAATAGGGCGAATTCTGGCAACAATTTCTGGAGGAAATTTTGGCATTGGTTGAAATGTAAAATGTCCATCGACTGAAATCGTATCTCCAATTGCAAAAACTCCAGGATTTACGACTCCGATAATATCTCCTGGATATGCATAATCTAGCGTTTCTCTTTCTCTTCCAAACATACTATGAGATCTTGAAAGTTTTATTTCTTTTTTTTGTCTTGAATGTTTTACGACTAAATCTCTTTCAAAACGTCCAGAATTGACGCGTAAAAAAGCCATACTGTCTCTATGCTTTGGATCCATATTGGCCTGTATTTTAAATACATTTCCACTAAAAGGATATTTTATGGGATCTATAATAATTTTTTCTTTTTTATCGTTAAAAGCAATTCTTGCGCGAGGCTTTGGAGCAAGGTTTGTAAAAAAATCAAAAAAGAATTCTACTCCAAAATTTGTTAGGGCAGATCCAAAAAAAACAGGAGTTAATAATCCTTCTAAAAATTTCTGTTCATTAAAACTTTCACCTGCAACTTCTACTAATTCTATTTCATCTAATGTTTTTTTACTTAATTCATTATCTGTAAGTATAGATTTAAAAAATTCATCTTTTTCATATTTATTTTCAATTGCTTTTTTTGTTACACCACCTTCTTTTGACTTTTCAAAAACATAAACTAGATTTTTTTCAAGATGAAAAACTCCTTTAAAATCTTTTCCTTTACCTATAGGCCAGTTTATCGGTGTAGTTTGAATTCCTAAAACTTCTTCAATTTCACTTAATAAATCTAATGGGCTTTTTGCTGGTAAATCCATTTTGTTTATGAAAGTAAGAATTGGAATATTTCTCATTCTACAAACTTTAAACAATTTTTTTGTTTGTGTCTCAACTCCTTTTGATGCATCGATTACCATTATAGCACTATCTGCTGCTGTTAATGTCCTGTACGTGTCCTCTGAAAAGTCTTGGTGCCCAGGAGTGTCAAGAACATTGATAATAAAATTTTTATAATTAAATTGCATGGCAGATGCAGTAATTGAAATTCCACGTTCTTGTTCCATTTCCATCCAATCTGATGAGGCCTTCCTTTGATTTTTTCTTCCATGGACCATTCCTGCAGTTTGAATCATACCAGCATACAATAATAGCTTTTCTGTAAGCGTAGTCTTTCCGGCATCTGGATGACTTATTATTGCAAATGTGCGTCTTTTTTCGATTTCTCTTGTTATTTGTGCTTCTAAAACTTTATTTTCAATCATGTCGATATATTTAGCTACAAAATCTAATACAAAACAAGCTTTGGGTCGTTTAAAATGATGAAAAATTTTATCTTTTTAAAATTGTATCTTTATGCGTAAAATTATTATTTGTGTGTTTTAATAAGAGGAAATATGAGCAATAAAATATTTGTTTTAGATACATCTGTAATTTTACATGATCACAATGCAATAACGCATTTTAAGGATCAATATGTGGCAATTCCTATTACTGTGTTAGAAGAACTTGATAAATTTAAAAAAGGAAATGACACAAAAAGTTATTCTGCAAGAGAATTTATTAGATTTATAGATAAAATTTCTGAATCTTCAATGCTACAAAATTGGGTTCCAATTACAGAAAATGGTGAAGGAAAATTTAAAGTAGTATACCCAAAAGTTAAAAATGTGGATGCGGAAGTTGTTTTTGATGATGATAAAGCAGACCATAAAATTTTAAATGCGGCTCTTACCTTACAAGAAAATGAAGAAAAAAAAGTAGTTCTTGTTACAAAAGATATTGCTCTTAGGGTAAAGGCACGTGCTTTAAATATAACAGCAGAAGATTATGAGCAGGGAAAAATTAAAGATGTAGAAAAGCTTGAAACGGGAAAGGGAATTATTGAAGTCGAGGATTCAACACTTATAGATAAGATGTTTGCGGATGA
>CAZHFA010000051.1:0-8870 GCA_964531865.1 uncultured Bdellovibrionales bacterium | reverse complement strand
CCATTTAAAACTAATGTTGATGAAATCATTTTATATAACTCAGTAAGAGATGTCTTTTGGCCAAAAGCCACATTATAAACTTTATTGATAGCATTTATGTCTTTTACCATCGCACCTAAAATATTTGCTTGTACAACATTTTTTACATAGCAAAAATCTCTTGATGTTGTTCCATCGCCATTTATAGTACATTTCTTACCATTTATAATCGAATCAACCCACAATGGAATAACTGCAGCATATGCTCCTTTAGGGTCTTGCCTTTGTCCAAAAACATTAAAATATCTTAAAGCTATATACTCTATTCCATAAAGCTTTTTATAAAGCTCTGCATAAAGTTCATTAGAATATTTTGTTATGGCATATGGAGAAAGAGATTCCCCTATATTTTCTTCTTTTTTCCAATCATCTTGATTATCACCATATACTGAACTAGAAGAAGCAAAAACTATTCTTTTTACATTACATGAAACCATCGCTTGTAAAACATTTATAAAACCTCCGACATTTACAGATTCACTTTCCATAGGATTATCTAAAGACCTTGGTACAGAACCTAAAGCCGCTTCATGAATAACAGCAAAAACATTTTTTAAAAGATACTTCAAAAGATCTATATCTCTTATATCACCTTTTACAAAATTCAAATTTTCTGCTTTATCTCCAACTTTTTTTCTTACATTATCAATGTTATGAAGATAGCCTGTTGATAAATTATCAAGAGCTATCACGTTTTGATTTAATAACAATAACTCTTCTACAATATTAGAGCCTATAAAACCAGCTCCTCCTGTCACAAAAAAAGTTTTTGGATTTTTCGATAAATCATCCCTTATTTTTTTATATTGAGTTTCCATGAAAATCTTACCTTACCAATTATTCCTTGTTTTTTTTACTTTTAAATACTAAAATTCTTTATCATTATTGTTACACAATAGCACATATAATTATTTTTAAAAAGAATTGCATATGAAGAAGATCTTAGTTTTAACGGTAGGTTTTCCATTTCCTACAGTTCAGGGAGACAGATTAAGAATTGTAAAAATGTGTGAAGAATTATCTAAAAATTTTTCATTAGATCTTTTATGCCTTTGTACGACAAAAAAAGAACTTAATATTAACCAAGAATATTTACTTTTTAAAACAGTTAATAAAGTTTACTTACCTCGTTATAAATCTCTTATACAAAGTTTTCTAGCTATTTTTAACAAGAGATCAATTCATCAACAATATTATTATTCATCAATATTTTTAAGAATGTTAAAAGAAAAAAAAGATGATTACGATTTAATTTTGGCACATCTTCCAAGAACCGGACAATATTTATTAAACATCACGCATCCTAATATGTTCTTAGAAATGACAAATGTGTTTTCAATATCCTATAAAGATTTCGCAAAAGAAAATCGTTATTTTCCACTAATGTTACGAAGATTTATTTATAAGATAGAAGCTAAAAGAGAAAAAGCTTTTGAAGATTTAATTATTCCAAAAGTAAAAATATGTTCTTTTATATCAGAAGAAATTTTTAAACTTCTTCCTCAAAGCACTTTAGAAAAAAGTAATGTAAAAATTTATCCTAATGGAGTAGATACTAATAAATTTAAATTTTTAACAAGAGATGAATCTTCATCAATAATTTTTATCGGCAATATGGGCTCTCCTCAAAATATTTTAGCTTGCAAATATTTTTTAGATAAAATATTTCCGGTTATATTAGAAGAACAGCCAAAACTTAAATTTAAAATTATTGGAACTATGCCTGCTTCAGTCTTTAAAAAATTAGGAAAATATAAAAACGTTGAGATAACAGGTAAAGTACAAGAAATTGCACCACATACTCAAAATGCTTTTTGTGCGGTATGTCCTATGTTTTTTGGAAATACAATGCAAAACAAAATATTAGAATACATGGCTTTGGGAATACCGGTAGTTACTAATTATACAGGGATTTTGGGACTTTCAATCCCTGCTTGTGCAAGTTCAGAATTTTTAATCGCTGATTCTCCTCAAGAATGGGCATTTCACATAACAGAACTTTATAATAATGAAAATTTAAGAAATACTCTTTCCATCAATGCAAGAAAATTTGTAGAAAAACACTATACTTGGGAAAAATCTTTAAGAAATTTAAATGACGATATTTTAAAAATTTTTAATGAAAAAAATTAAAATATATAAGAGAGCATAATAAAGTGCAAAAGTTTTTTTACCCTCTATTTTTCAATTTAAAAATTAACTAACATTTTACTAAAATTAATTGCTTTCTCACTATCCATCAATGAAAGTATCTGACCGATTCTTTTTTCACTCATTTTACTCATTAGTTCCAATGCTATTGACACATCAATTTCTTCCATAAGTTTTGCAGCTTCCTCTGGCGACATTGCAGAATAAATTTTCGCTAACTGCTCCACCTGGACATTTCTTTTTTGATCAACTCCTTCTCTTTGACTCTTTAACTTTGACGTTAACTGCCTAAGCTCTGCTAATTTTACTTCTAATGCATTTTCTTTAGCTTCTAAATTGATTTCTCTTAAATCAATTTTTTTACCTCTTTCGGAAAGTTCTGCTCTTCTTGCATCAAGAGATGTTAAAACTTTTTTATCTTCTCTTGAATATGAATCCAAAGAAACATTTGGAACCTGTGCTGGAATTGATGCTTGAGCTTTATTGATAGAGCCAAGACCAACTGCTTCTAATGCAGAAAAAAATATTTTTGTTACAGCAAAAAACATAATCAATATAAGGGCAACAGCCTGTCCTTTATCCATTGTCTTTATTGGGGGTAATGTAGCGAAAGCACTTCCCCCTTGTCTATTGTATAAAGACATATTAGCTGAATCTTCCCCCTTTAATCCCTGACTTATTGTCCTTGCAATTTGTTTTGGATCTATTTTAGGCTGATTTTTTGCATTACTTTTGGGCTTTCCATTTGCCATCCAATTTGTCATTGACTTATGAAGGTTTTCATACAATGCTTTAGCTTCTTCTCTTGTCATACCATTTGTTTTTGCCATATTACTTATCCCTTTTCTTGACTATATTAAAAGTTCATTTTCCTCGCAAAATCTTTGAATCACCGTATCATCACTTTCTTTTTCCTCTTCTTTTAGAAGATTTTTTTCATATTCCGTTTCTTGTTTTTCACGTAATAATTCCAAAGCTCTTGAATCTTTTGATGCTAAAAGATATTCATTTTTTGCAACTTCAACATCATTTATAGATTTTTTTATTACTTCTTTTTGATTTTTTATCTCTTCTGCCAAATAAACGGAATATTGTCCAGAAAGAAGTAAAAAATTGATGTTTATATATCCCTCTCCAATTTTATTTTCTTCCATAAGACGTGATAGAGTGTTTAATCTATCTTCTTCTTTTTTTAGAATCTGATTTTTCAAAATGAGCTCTTTTTTTTTCTCATCTTTTATGAGTTGACGATATTTTAAAATTCGTTCTAATTTAAAAACAAATTTTTTCATACTTATCCTTATTGTCCTCCCAAAATTTCTTTTAAAGCTTTCCATGTATCTTCTTTTGTACTTTTTTGTTTTGCTTTTTGACGTAAAAATCCATTTACTTTATCAATTAAAGAAACAGCTCTATCTACTTTTTTATTTTGTCCAGCTTTATAAGCACCAATTGTAATTAAATCTTCATTATCTCTATAAGTTGCGATAATATCTCGAACATCTGATGCCATATCGACGACTTCTTCTGAAACAATGTCAGGCATAACCCTTGAAACACTTTGTAAAATATCAATTGCAGGATAATGCCCTCTTCCAGCTAATTTTCTATCAAGCACAAAGTGCCCATCCAAAATACCACGTGTAGCATCTGCAATTGGTTCATTCATATCGTCCCCTTCAACAAGCACAGTATAAATCCCTGTGATAGATCCTGTTCCAGAAGATGTACCAGCTCTTTCTAACAATTTTGGAAGCATTGCAAAGACAGAAGGAGTATATCCTTTAGAACTTGGCGGTTCTCCAGTAGCAAGGCCAATTTCCCGTTGTGCCATTGCTAACCGCGTAACAGAATCCATCATAAGAATAACTTTTTTCCCCTGTTCTCTAAAATATTCTGCAATTGATGTAGCTAAAAATGCTGCTCTAATCCTTAGTATTGCTGATTTATCACCAGTTGCAACGACAACAATAGATCTTTTTAATCCCTCTTCTCCTAAATCTTTTTCTATAAATTCTCTTACCTCTCTTCCTCGTTCACCTATAAGAGCAATAACATTAATATCACTATCTGAATGACGTGCTATCATACCAAGCAATGTTGATTTTCCAACTCCAGAACCAGCCATAATTCCAACTCTCTGTCCACAGCCGACAGTTAGAAGTCCATTAATCGCCCTAACTCCAGTGTCAAAGCATTCTTTTATTCTTGTTCTTGTTATTGGATTAGGAGGATTATTATACAAAGGGACTTTCGTTCCAATTTTTATTTCTTCTTTTCCATCCATTGGTATTCCTAGTCCATCAATTACACGTCCAACTAAATCATTAGAAACTAAAACATCACCAGAATTTTCTCTAGCAATTACTTGTGTTCCTGAAGAAATGCCTTGTACTAAATCAAATGGCATAATTAAAATATTTTCATTTTTAAAACCTACAACCTGTCCTAAACATTCTTTTCCATTGCAACAAATTACCACATGTGAACCAACAGAAACTTTTGGACCATTTGATTCTATTAAAATACCTGTAGAACGAATAACAGTCCCTTTTAATTCATAAGAAGAAACAAAATCTAAAGATGAAAGTGCATTATTTAATAAGCTCATTTATCACCCTATTCCAAGTATCATCTAAATTAAAATTGACTTCTCCTGCAGACGTTTCTAAAACACAACCTTTCTTTATAGAATCATCTTTAACTAAATTCCAACTTTCTTCTCCAATATTAAAAATTTCTTTTAAATTAAGATTTATTAAAAAGTCGTATGATTCTGGGCTAACCTTTATTTCATGAATTTTAGTTCCTTCCATATTTTTTAAAGTTTTAGAAATAATTGAAACAATATACTGAGGATTCATTTTAATTTCTTGATCTAATACCTTTTTTGCAATTGCAATACTTAAGTTTAAAGCCTCTTTTTCTAAAGTTTCGTTATGATTTTTTACTTGATTTTTTAAATCTTCAAGAGTTGTTTGTATCTCAGAATAAAATTTATTTTCTAATAATTCTTTTTCTTTTTTAGCCTCTAAAATAGCTTCATTTTTACCCTTTTCATAATATTCTATTTTAGCTTTTTCTACTTCTTCTTGTCTTAGCTTTAATTCTTCTTCTTTTATTTTTTCAATATCAGAAGCAATATCTTTTTCTTCATATTTTTCAAAATTAAAAGCTTCCTCTTCTGGAAGATGCAAATATTTTTCACTATTATGCGTAATGCCTCCATAGTCTGCAAATATCGGATCAACGACAAGCTTGTCGTTGTTTATTATATCTAATGTAAGAGGATAAAATATTTGTTCTTTATGATAAGTCCCTAAAATCTCCCACTCTGAATATTCATATGGAGTTTCTTTATAATTTACTTGTGTAGGGGTTTTATCATTCATGTTGTATAAAATTAAAAATATAAAATATTAAATTATAATCTTCCATCATTTAACCAATAACGAATTAGTAATGCTGCTTGTTGTGGATTCTCTTTAACAAGTCTAGAGTTTTCAGCAAGTAAATCTTCTAATTGATCTAAGTCTACAGTAGGCTCAAAAGTTGGAACTTTAACCTTACTTTTTTCTTGTTCGATTTCTTGTTCTAGTTCTTCTAATCCAGATGGCAATAATCTACTTAAATCTACTTCTGCATCAGTTGGAGTAATTAAAAATTTAATCATAGGTCTTATCACTATAAAGAAAAATAAAATAATAAATAAAATCGGAATTGTTTTTGTTATGGATTTAAAAATTAAATCTTGAGATTCTTGTTTTTCCATAATATGCCCTAAATCAATATCTGTAGAATAAAATGGAATGTTTTCAACAGTAACGACATCACCTCTAGTTACATCATATCCAACAGCACTTTTTACGACACTTTCTATTTGCTCCAAAGTATCTTGTTCTAATGGAACAAATTCTTTTTGCTCTGGTTTTGTATCTGTAGCAGGAGAAATTATTTTATATGTTCCATCAACTAACACTGCAACGGATAATCTTACTAATCTTCCTTTAGGAGAAATACTTTTGCTTACAGCTTTTGATATTTCATAATTTTTAACACCTTCCTGTCTATTACTTCCCCCTTCTCCAGCTCCCAGTGGTGATAAAAGAGAAGTATCTTTTGATAAATTTGACACCACTCCAGGGACACCACCTCTTTGAGATGATCCAACTCCTTCTTGAATACTTTTTTCTGAACGAATTACTTTTCCTGCAGGATCATAGCTTTCCTCTTCTTTTTGTGATGATGTGAAATCAAGCTCTGCTGTGACTTTTGCTATAACTTTTTCTGGGCCCATAACTTTTGAAAGCATTTGTTCGACACGTGTTGCGTATGCTTTTTCTAAGCTCTGTTGATAATTTAATCTATCACTATCGACTTCAAACTCATCTTGATGTTCATCAAGTTCTGTCAATAATTTTCCAGATGAATCAACAATGTTAACGTTTTCTGGAGTAAGACCTTCAACACTTCCTGAGACTAAATTTACAATACCTTTTATTTGTTCTTTTGTAAGACCATTTCCAGTATTAAGCTTTAACATTACTGAAGCCGTAGTTGGAACCTTATTTTTCGAAAACACTGTTTTTTCAGGCTGAGTTATATGTACTTTTGCAGAAATTACAGAATCAAGAGAACTTATAGTCCTTTCTAACTCTCCTTGTATTGCACGTATAAATTTTAATTTTTCTACAAAACTTGTAGTTCCAAAATCCGTTGTATCAAAAATTTCTAACCCTACCGTTCCCCCCTTAGGAATTCCTTCTGAAGCTAAAGAGATTCTTAACTCATGAACCAACTCAGGTGGCGTTATTGCAATGGTGTCACCATCTCCTCTAATTTGATATTTTATTTGTTGATCTTTTAATTTACTAATAACTGCCGCAGAATCCACAGGTTTTAAATCTGAAAATAAAACTGCATAATCTGGATTACTTGCCCATTTTGAGACAAAAATAATTCCCGACACAGAACCGACAATCAAAATTGGAAATAAAATCTTTTGAACTAAAGGTAATTTTAAATACCCTTCTAAAAGATTTCCTAATATTGCACTTGGATCTAAAGATGTTGCCACTTAAATTAAACTCCTAAATTATATTTGCATTTTCATTACTTCTTGATACGCTTGCACAATTTTTGTCCTAACTGCATTCATTAGTTGAAATGCTACATCAGCTTTTTCAAGTGCAATCATTGCATCATGCGGTGTAATATCATTTTTCTTTAATACCATATCTTCTATTTTTTTATCTGCTTCTAGTTGAAGATCGTTAACTCCTTTTACAGCATCTGTTAAAAAACTTGCAAAACCATCATCACTTTTCTTATTAGTTTTATTTAAATCTAATGAAGAAGGAGTTAATGATGACAATTTTTCATTAGAAGTAATTTTAGAGAAACGATTATATATTCCATCTATAGACATATTATTTTATCCTTTAATATCTAGTTGCTATCTCTCTTGCCTGCCTAGACATTTCTCTCGTAGTCTCAAGAGCTGTTGCATTTGCTTGATATAATCTTGAAGCAGACATCAAATCTGTCATAGCAGATACCACATTAATATCTGGATATGCTACATAGCCATTTTCATCAGCATCTGGATGTCCAGGTTGATAAACCATTTTAGGAGGGGAATCATCTTCAACAACAGCCATTGCAACGGGTTTTGCAAGAGTCATTTTGTCAAGAGAAGAAGCAAAACTTCCCTCCATACTTTGAGCAACCTGCATAAGTTGTTTTGGTTTATAAGGAGTTCCATCTTCTGTCTTTGTAGTTTCCGCATTTGCTATATTCGAAGCTAATAAATTAACTCTTAATCTATTTACGCTTAATCCATGTGCTAAAACATCTATACTATTAAACATCAATCAACCTCCATAAAATTAGTTTTGAGCATACCTAATTGCATTTCGTAAGATTTGCAATTTTTTTCTCACAATTGAAGCAGACAAATTATAGTCTCCTGCATTTGTTGCTAACTTTCCCATTTGAATATCTATATCAACATTATTTCCGTCTCCCTTTGTCGCACCTGAATAATCAGCATCCAAGAATGCTCCACTTTCTCCCTGTAAAGATAGGTGTTTATCATCGGTCATTGTAGTTGTAGATTTATCTTTGTTAAATGCACGTTCCAATTCATGTGCAAAATTAACATCTACTGCTTTATATCCAGGAGTTTCTGCATTAGTGATATTACTTGTTATTGCTTGAGATCTATACCAACATAAATCCATTGCTTTATTTAGTGCACCTATACTTTGATCAAATAATTTATCAATTCCTTTTACATCGCTCATAACAAAACCTTGTCAAAAAAGTAGACAAAAAAAATTTACGTATATCTCCTTGCAAATAATATGCACAAGATAGAAAAAAGTTTTGTTGTTTTTTTAAATAGTTAAAAAATGCACACTGCAAAAAAAGGTCAAAATTTTGACAAGTTACTATACATTATTTTGTATTATCAAGGAGGCCTTTTAGTTGGTTGGAGTAATACAACTTTTTACACAAAGTTTTTACACTCTCTTACACGCTTACTCATTTGCTTTCATCTTTTAAAATTATTATAAGATTCGTCCGCTCCACTTGATTTTTCAAGTTACATTATTTTTCTTCATTACAATTCTATATCGAACAGAATAAATTCCCTTATCTAAATTTTTAAAAGTTTT
>CAZHFA010000050.1:8483-8881 GCA_964531865.1 uncultured Bdellovibrionales bacterium | reverse complement strand
GCTTTTTTAAATTCTATTTTTGAAATAACTTTTATATTAGAATTTTTAGCTGCTATAAAATCTTTTACTCTTTTTACATCATCGGCTGTTTGTACAAAAGAAAGAGCAACATAATCTACTCCTTTTTCTACCCCCCATGCTAAATCTTTCATATCCTTTTCTGTAGTTGCAGGAAGTTCTAATTCACTGTCAGGAAAAGCTATTCCAACACGGCTTCTAAGTTTTCCGCCTCTTATAGTTTTACATGTAACAACATTATTAGAAATTTTTATTACTTTTAACTCTATAATTCCGTCAGCAAGTAATACCATATCACCATCTTTTAAAATTTCAGCTGGATTAATAGCACCAACATATAATTTTTTTAAAGAAGGATATATTTTGCCTTTATATGAAAA
>CAZHFA010000050.1:7466-8473 GCA_964531865.1 uncultured Bdellovibrionales bacterium | reverse complement strand
CTTTTTTCGGTATGGCTTTGTGCTAAATCAATTTCACAACCAGATACAAGAAGAGGCATCCCCTCTTCTTCTAACTCTGTAATTCTAATTTTTGGTCCTGATAAATCTTGCAAAATAGCTATAGGAGCTTGCAATTTTTTAGAAATATTTCTAATTTTATTAAAGAGAGCTTCATGCTCTTCATATGAACCATGTGAAAAGTTTTGTCTAAAAACATTAACACCTGCTTGAATAAGTTTCTCTATCATCTCTTCACTGCTAGATGCAGGACCAATTGTAGAGACAATTTTAGTTTTTCTTAAATGATGATTTCCAATACAACTTGTTTTCATATACTTTATTTTTTCTCCTAAAAAAACATTTCACAAAATACATCCCAATGATTACAAAAATAGCCAAAAAATCTATTTAATTTTCATGATTTTCTTAGCCATAGTAATAATATGCTACATAAAAAAATAGAACTATTCTTTTTAATGGAGTCTTAAATATATCATTAAAAAATACATATTAAAATATATTCTTATAAAATATTTTCAATATAAAAGAGAGTAAGAAACTTAAATCGTTTCGGACTTTCAGCCCGAAACATTGTGGGGGAAGTATCGTTACCCAGGGTAGCATCTCTTACAGAGATGCAAACCCTGGGCTACGTCGTTAAGCTCCTTTGGAGCGGGGGTAGCTAGCATGCAAAAATATTAACTTCGCCCTTTCAGGGCAACCAAAATTTATCCTCTCCTTAAAATAAAAAATATAAAAATACAAATTTATAAATTCAAAAATGACTAACTATAATAATTATTTTTAAAATATGTAAAAAAATAATAGCAAAAAAATAAGTTGTTTTTATCTTTAAAGATGTACAACTGCAATCTAAAAATTTAATTTAAAAATAAAAAAATTGGACACTTTTTCTTCCTTAATATTTTACTTTTTAAGAACCGTTTTTTTTCTTTTGGGGGCTTGTTTTTTAGGTCGCAATTTTGGATGAGAAATCGGAGAAATCG
>CAZHFA010000050.1:0-7366 GCA_964531865.1 uncultured Bdellovibrionales bacterium | reverse complement strand
AGGTAAGCTAAGGAGATAATACTTGTAGTATATCAACGAGGCGAATTCCTAGCGAATTGTTGCAATTTATCGCAAAAATACTTTTGGGGGCTTGTTTTTTAGGTCGCAATTTTGGATGAGAAATCGGAGAAATCGCTAGGTAAGCTAAGGAGATAATACTTGTAGTATATCAACGAGGCGAATTCCTAGCGAGTTATTCGATTTATCGCCAAAAGTGCGACCTAAAAACTAGTGAGTGGATAAAGAATTGTTAATCTCTTCTTCTTTCTTCTCTTTTTCAAGCTTTCGTTTTTTTTCTTCCGAATCCTCATCATCTTCATATAAGAATTCATCTCTTACGATTTTCTCTTGAAGTAATCTTTCGAAAGATTCTCTTGAATCTATGCATAAAGCTTCAAATAATGCTTCATCTGCATGAGATACAGGAACAAGCTCCAATTCTTTTCTAACTGTTGCGGGGATCTCTTCAATATCTTTCTCATTCTCTTTTGGAAAAAGAATTTTTGTAATTCCACCTCTATGAGCAGCTAAAGTTTTTTCCTTTAACCCGCCTATTGGTAAAACATTCCCCCTAAGAGTAATCTCTCCAGTCATGGCAACACTTTTGTTAACAGGAATACCTGTTAACGCAGACACTATTGAAGTAGCCATTGTAACTCCAGCAGATGGTCCATCTTTTGGAATAGCCCCTTCTGGAACGTGAATATGAATATCAACTTTATCAAAAAAATATTTTGGAAGCCCAAGCATTTCTGCTTTTGACCTAACATAGCTAAGAGCTGCTTTGGCAGATTCTTGCATCACATCCCCTAATTTTCCAGTAATTTGAAGACGCCCCTTTCCTGGCAAAACTGTAGTTTCTATAACTAAAAGTTCTCCACCTCTTTCAGTCCAAGCAAGACCAGTTGTAGTTCCAACTTGATGATTCTCTTCATGCATTCCATGTCTATAAATTGGATGCCCTAAATATTTATTTATATTTTCAGATGTAATTATAACCTTATACTCTGGGGAATTTGCGACAACTTCCATTGCAGCTTTTCTGCAAAGGGCAGCAATTGCACGCTCTAAACTTCTAACCCCTGCCTCCATCGTATAATTTCTAATTATCAATTGGTATGCAGAATCATCAATTTCTATATTTTCTGGCTTTAAACCATTTTGTTCAATTTCTTTTTTATATAAATATTTCTTTGCAATAGCTAATTTTTCAAGCTCTGTATATCCAGACAAACTTAAAATTTCCATACGATCCATTAAAGGTTCTGGAATCTGATGAAGTGCATTTGCAGTACATACAAACATCACATTTGTTAAATCATATTCACAGTCAAGATAATGATCTGAAAATGTTGAATTCTGCTCAGGATCTAACACTTCAAGCAATGCAGATGATGGATCTCCCCTAAAATCAGCTGACATTTTATCAATCTCATCTAATAAAAATACAGGATTGCTTTTTTTAGCCTTCTTTAATGATTGTATAATTTTCCCCGGCAACGCTCCAATATAAGTTCTTCTGTGTCCTCTTATTTCAGCTTCATCTCTTACACCACCTAAAGAAATACGAACAAACTCCCTATTGATAGCCCTAGCAATAGAACGTCCAATAGAAGTCTTTCCAACCCCTGGAGGCCCAACTAAACAAAGAATCGGGCCTTTCATCTTGCCAACTAATTTTTGTACAGCAAGATACTCCAAGATTCTTTCTTTTATTTTTTCTAATCCATAATGATCTTCTTCTAACACATCTTTTGCATGCTCAATATCAATATCATCTTCAGAAATTTCATTCCAAGGAAGTGATAACATCCAATCAACGTAATTTCTAACAACCGTTGCTTCAGCAGACATCGGAGACATCATTTTTAATTTTCTAATTTCTTTTTCAGTCTTTTCCCTTGCCTCATCAGGCATATCTTTTTCTTTTAACTTGTCTTCTAAATCTTGAACTTCATTTCTAAAATCATCTTTATCTCCAAGTTCTTTCTGAATTGCCCTCATCTGCTCATTTAAGTAGTATTCCTTTTGAGTTTTTTCCATCTGCTTTTTAACTCTATTTCGAATTCTTTTTTCAACTTGCAAAATTTCAATTTCAGATTTCATAAATTCTAAAACTTTTTCAAGTCTTTCTTTTGGATCAATCGTCTCTAAAATTTCTTGTCTATCTTCAGGTTTTACATTTAATTGAATCCCAATAGTGTCGGCTAGTTTAGAAGGATCATCAATTGCACTTACCTGCATTATCATTTCGGGATTAACTTTTTTTCCAAGTTTTACATAATTCTCAAACGCAACATTTACAGAGCGCATCAATGCTTTTAATTCTGTAGTCATTTCAAACTCTGACTTCAACTCTTCAACATCAACGAGCATATACTCCTCATTTTCATGGTGCTTTAAAATTCTTGCTCTCGCCTTTCCCTCTATTAAAACTTTTATTGGCCCATCAGCCAACCTAATAAGTTGAACAATTTCCCCTAAAGTTCCTATCTCAAAAATATCATCTGCAGTAGGAGAACTAGTCCTTGAATCCTTTTGTGCAGAAAGCATAATTAGCTTCCCCTGTTTTTGAGACTCCTCTATTGCCTTTACACTTTTTTCACGTCCGACAAATAAAGGAACCACTTGCAAAGGAAATACGGCAGGTTCTCTTAATGCTAACAACGGAAGAGGATTTTCTATTTTTAATTTCATGAACAACCTTATAATTTTTATAAAAATACATTACGAGCATATAAAAAAATTCTATGTATTTAAGGATATCGGATTAAATATATTTTTTCTGTATTAAGAAAAAAATTAAAAAAGTTCAATGATTCCTTAAACAATCTTTATATAGATGCTCATTAAAAAAAAAGATTTCAACAAGAATGTATCTTTTTTTCAATCTTAATATTTTTAGCAGTTTTTTAAAACCATTTGAATCTATTTTTTTAAAAATAACATCTTCTTAAAAACAGAGTTTTTTTGTAATATATAGAATGTTAAAGATGTGTAATGAATTAAAAAGAAATATGACTAAATATACTGTAGTTTCTTTTGATGAAATTGATTCAACAAACTCTTACGCCTTGAAGAATATCTCAACTTTAAAAGATAAGACTATCGTTTTCGCTAAAAAGCAAACAAATGGACGTGGAAGATTTAATAGAGTTTGGATTTCAGATGATAAAGAAAATATTTATACGTCTATAGTTTTAAAACCGCGTTTTAGAACTATTACCGGAAGCCCATTACAGAACTTAACTCAATATATGTCTCTTGTGATTTGCAAAACTTTAGAATCTTATGGCACTACTCCAACGATAAAATGGCCAAACGATGTACTGATATCACAAAAAAAAATATCTGGAATTCTTGCTGAAACAAGTATAGAAGAAAACAAACTTCATGGTATTGTGTTGGGAGTTGGAATAAATTTAAATTTTACATCTCAAGATTTAATGCAAATTGATCAGAAAGCAACTTCACTTAATTTAGAAATAAATAAAAATATAAATAGGGATATTTTCTTTAAAAAATTATTAGACACTTTTTTTCTTGAATATGACACATTCTTAACAAATGGATTCGAATATATAAAATCTTCATATATAGAAAGATGTAGTTTTTTACGACAAGAAATCTTAATAAAAAATTTACAACAAGAAATTCGTGGAATTGCTACAAAAATAAATGATGACGGTTCATTATCATTAAAACTAGCAGACCAGAGTGAAATAAATATATTAGCAGGAGACATAATATGTTAGAGCAAGGACTTCAAATCATGTTTATCGGAATGGGAGTTGTTTTTATATTCTTATTTATTTTAGTAATATCCATGAAGTTAACAGCAAAAATCATTTGCTTTACCAACAAAATTTTCCCTGAACCCATAGAGGAAAATAAAACTTTAGTTAGTTCCCCTAACCAAGAAGAAATAATTGCTATTGCAATAGCTTCTGCAAAACGCATTTAAGTAGCTTACAAAATTTTTTACTTTTTAATTCAAAGGAAGAAATATGGCAAAGAAAAAAATAAAAATAATGGATACATCTTTTAGGGATGGGTTCCAATCTGTTTATGGAGCAAGAGTTTTTACAAAAGATTTCTTGCCTGCATTAAAGTCAGCTTTATCTGCGGGAATAACTCACTTTGAAGTCGGAGGTGGGGCTCGTTTTCAATCCCCTCTTTTTTATTGTAATGAAAATCCATTTGATATGATGGATGAGATTAGAGAGCTTGTTGGGCCAGACATAAATTTACAGACACTTGCAAGAGGAGTAAATGTTGTGGGACTTGAATCTCAAACTAAAGATGTAATAAATCTTCACGCAAAGATGTTTAAAAAACATGGCATGACAACAATTCGTAACTTTGATGCTTTAAATGATGTTGATAATTTAGTTTATAGTGGACAATGTATCAAAGATAATGGATTAAAACATGAAGTAACCGTTACAATGATGGGACTTCCTCTTGGATGTGAAGGAGCTCATAATCCTGATTTTTATGAAGGAGTATTAAAAAATATTTTAAAAGCAAAAGTTCCTTTTGATTCTGTTGCTTTTAAAGATGCTTCTGGGACATCAACTCCTAAGACTGTTTATGAAACGGTAAAAAGAGCACGTGCTTTGCTTCCTTCGGATACTCATATAAGATTTCACTCCCACGAAACAGCAGGCACTGGACTTGCTATGTATTTAGCTGCAATAGATGGTGGTGCAGATGGCGTGGATTTAGCAATGAAACCAGTCTCTGGCGGAACAAGTCAGCCTGACATCATTTCTTTTTGGCATGCATTAAGAGGAAGTGAATATGAGTTAGATATTGATATTCAAAAAATTATTGAAACGGAAGATATTTTTAAAGAATGCATGAAGGAATATTTTTTGCCTCCTGAAGCTGCAACTGTAGATCCAATGATTGTATTTTCTCCAATGCCTGGTGGAGCACTTACAGCAAACACTCAAATGATGCGTGATAATGGCATTGTTGATAAATATCCAGAAGTTATTAGAGCCATGATTGATGTCGTTAAAAAAGGTGGATTTGGAACTTCCGTAACTCCTGTTTCGCAATTTTATTTTCAACAAGCATTTAACAATGTAATGTTTGGTGAATGGAAAAAAATTGCAGATGGTTATGGAAAAATGATTTTAGGATATTTTGGGAAAACTCCATGTCCTCCTTGTCCTGAAATTATTAAGATAGCATCAGAACAATTAGGCTTAGAACCAACAACAAAAACAGTACTTGAAATAAATGAAGCAGATCCTAAAAAAGGCTTGGCAGTTGCTAGAAAATTATTAAAAGATGCAAACTTAAAAGAAACTGATGAAACACTTTTTATCGCAGCAGCATGTAAAGATAAAGGAATAGCATTCTTAAAAGGCGAAGGCACAATTAGCGTAAGAAAAGGTGTTAAAACAGAAAAACAAAAAGATAGCAAAGCATTAGATTCTTATGCGGTAACCATAAACAATAACGTTTACAACGTTAAATTTAATGGCGATAAAGCTACTGTAAACAACAAGGAATATAGCTTTTCAATAAAAGAAGGCATGACAGATACAACTAATTCAGAAAGCAATAATGCTGTTACCGAAAAAGAAATTAAAGCCCCACTTGGAGGAAGTATTGTAAAAATTTTAGTAAATGAAAATGATACGGTTTCTGAAGGAACGGTGTTATTGATACTTGAAGCTATGAAAATGGAAACAGAAATTAAATCTCCTTTTTCTGGTACAGTTTCAAAAATTTTAGTTTCTAAGGGAGCACAAATTACAAGTGGACAAGCTCTTATAAACATAAAATAATTTTTTTGAGGGAGAAAAGAAAGTGAATATTTTACAAAGTCTTTCTGATTTAAACAACGCTACAGGTTATGCAAACATTATAAAACAACCACTAGAGGGATTGTCAGGAACTGAGCAATTTTTGCACATGTATGGGGCAATAATAATGCTTTTTATTTGTTTAGTTCTCTTATTTTTAGCAATAAGAAAAGGATATGAACCACTACTTCTATTACCTATTGGTTTTGGAGGAATTCTTGCAAATATACCACTTGCAGGAATTGCAGGAGATACTGGATTTCTAGGGCTAGTTTATAAAATAGGAATTGAATCTGGTGTTTTTCCATTATTAATTTTTATGGGAGTTGGTGCCTTAACTGATTTTGGACCATTGATTGCAAATCCCAAAACTGCACTTTTAGGAGGTGCTGCTCAGTTTGGAATCTTTGGTGCTCTCTTAGGAGCCTTATTTTTAGGAGAATATTTCGGATTTAATTTTGGATTAAGAGAAGCTGCATCAATTGGAATTATTGGAGGAGCTGATGGACCAACATCAATTTTTGTTACAACAAAATTAGCACCACATTTGCTTGGAGCTATTGCTGTTGCAGCATATTCTTATATGGCACTTGTACCACTTATTCAACCACCAATTATGAAAGCTTTAACGACAAAAGCAGAAAGAAAAATTGAAATGGTGCAACTTCGCAATGTAACAAAACGAGAAAAAATTATTTTTCCACTTCTTGTTTTGGGACTTTGTATTATCTTTTTACCAGATGCAACTCCACTTATTGGTGCATTAACATTTGGAAATTTAATAAAAGAATCTGCTGTTGCAGAAAGACTTTCTAAGACTTTACAAAATGAATTTATCAATATTGTAACTATTTTATTGGGTTTATCTGTAGGTTCAAAATTATCTGCAGATAAATTTTTAAAGTTAGAAACATTAGGAATTTTAGTCTTAGGATTATTTGCTTTTGCATTAGCCACGGCAGGTGGAGTTGTCTTTGCAAAAATAATGAATTTTTTCTGCAAAGAAAAAATAAATCCACTTATAGGGGCTGCCGGAGTTTCTGCTGTCCCTATGGCTGCACGTGTTGTTAATAAAGTTGGACTTGAAAATAATAATCAGAATTTTTTACTAATGCATGCAATGGGGCCAAATGTAGCGGGAGTAATTGGATCTGCTGTTGCTGCTGGCGTGTTGTTATCTTTATGTAAATAAAAATTTTAATAAACATAAAAAATAAAGGAGTACTTTATGAATCAAATAGATCTTAGCCAATATGGCATAACAAGCATTAAAGAAATCATAAGAAATCCTTCTTATGATACTTTATATAATGATGAACTTTCACCAAGTTTATCAGGGTTTGAAAAAGGGTATCTTACAGAGTTAGGTGCTGTAAATGTTTTTACGGGAGTTTTTACTGGGCGTTCTCCAAAAGATAAATACATATTAAGAGATTCAAATACTGAACATAATGTATGGTGGAAGGAACAAGCAAAATCATCAGACAATAAACCTCTTGATAAAAAAACATGGAATCATTGTTATGAAATTGCTGCAAAAGAAT
>CAZHFA010000049.1:0-8948 GCA_964531865.1 uncultured Bdellovibrionales bacterium | reverse complement strand
CTTCAGAGTCTTTATACATGACATCACGCGAGAAAGCTTCTCCGGTGATAGAAAAGAATGCTAACAATGATGCAACAGTTAAGTTTAATAAAATATTTTGTCTTTTCATAATATCTCTCTTTTAATCTTGAAAATTTTCCATTGAAACATCTAATATAACTATTCCAAGTGGATTTATATCATTTCTTGGAAGAGTGGTTAACGTTATATCATATTTTGTTCCTACTGGTTCAACTTCTTTTCCTCCGATATATTTATGCCTTTTCCCATAGAAAGTAACTTTTACGACATTGTTCCTTGTCCTCTCTATTTGAGTTTTCATTGGATCTATAAAATATACTTGCGATAGGGATGTAGCTCTTATCGCTTTTAATTCATTAACAAGAAAGTTTTCTGTAAACCGTTCTAACAAACTATTATGTACCATCATTGCTGCTCTATCAAACTGTGGCTCTGCCACATATGGTTGAAATGTAGCAATAAGACTTACAAAAGAGTTTGCTGCTTCAATGAAATCTGCATCTGGAATTTCTTGCGTGTTGTATTGGCCAGGAACTGGTCTTTGCGGAACTGATAAAGTTATCGATCTTGTTTGCCATAAAATTATGCAAAGAATTGAGATTGCTGTTGTCGCAAGGAGTTGAATAATTGAAAGAGCTCTCCATAAAACTGCTTGTTGCTTGTACCCTTCCCATATTCTTATGGTATCTTCACCTCTCTTATAGTCTTTTACATTGGCATTATCTAAAATCTTTTTTGTTGTATCTTTTACGTTAGCCATATTAAAACCTTCCTTCATTTTATAATTGCTCTTGTTGCTTTTCTAAAAAGAACTCATCAAAACCAAGCATCATAAAAAGAGTATTACTTTTTAATCTTCTTATGGGCGCTCCACTCCAAATTGGTTGTAATTCTGCTGGTGTTGGAATGTCTCTTGGTGGTATTCCCATTTTAACGCAACACCAATTAACACACCCTCTTGTTCCATCTGCAAATTTTAACCGTGCACATGCCATTCCATACGTCGATAAAATCATTATAGAAACGATAAAAGGCATAGCATTTGCCGTATTCGTAAATATCACCTCATTAACGATAAGAGCAAATATCATTCCAGATAGCCACTCATGAAGCCTTGCCATTAAAAATTCCCAAGGCTTATCTAAGTTTGGAATAACTTCACCGTTGTCCATAGTGTCCCTTTAAAAATTTTTTTAAAATACTTAATTAACTGCTTCTCCTAACAATCTTGTATCTGGAGAAAAACGAACTCCCTCTTTTGAAGACCGTGGTTGAGGGTCTAAAATTCTTTCAAGCTCTTCAGCTCTATCTATTAAAGTAGTTCTAAATCTACTTACATCCAATAATGACTCTGGGTTTGCTACGGCTGTAGCCCTGTCAAATTCATTTATTGCTGCAATTAAAAGGGATCTAGATCGTGCGTAATGTCCTTGAGCTTTTTTTATTTGAGCATCAGTTGCTTGCTCAATAAAAGGAGCATCCTCAGCAAAAACATTATTAAAAGAAACAACCACACCAATTGAGATCGTTAGTAAGTATAAATATACATTAAATATCTTCATAAAAACCTTCCTCTAAGAGTTTATTTCGGCGTATAACAGAAAATCTTAACAAAATTAAGTTAATTTTTCACCAGAAGAAGTCGGCATATAGTTTAAAATGCTTCAATCTTTTTTTTTGTAGAATTTTCATATGGCTAGAATATTTTTCTCCTTTCTTTTTTTTCGCTTATTATTGCGTGAAATAGCACAAAGTTGTTTTTTCCCCAATATATGAATAATATAAGCAATGCAATAAAACAATGTTTTTTTGATTTTTATTATTAAGATTATAAAAAATGAAAGGAGTATATTTTTTTTAAATATATGCCGACCTTATTTTTAGGTTATTTTTTTTGAAAAATTTTATAAATTTATGGTAATATAAGGAATTTGTGAATAATTATAGGATTTGTGTGCTTTTTTTTAGTGGTTTTAAATGGTAAAGAATATCAAATATAATGCTGACGCATCTGATTTAGCAGCTTTCATGAATACAGAAAAGTCAGTTTATTATGCATACATATTGTTTGGTATTATGGCTTTTTTTATATTTTTAGTTGAATTAACTCCCTTTGTTTTTAATGTTCAAGATGTAAATGAAAAAGCTTATCAAGTTTTACTTGACATTAAGAGTATTGAAAGTGAGGTTTCCTTAACTAAGACTTTTCAAAAATTTAATTTATGGATTAATCGTTTCGGTACCACAGGAGAAGAAATAGCATATTCACTAATTGCGATAGGGATATTTAATTTTTCTTTGTTTGTGCATGAAACTTTTAGTTCATCTTCAATTATTATTTCATTAACTATTATTTTGGGCACAAGTATTTTACAAATCTTTTTTGTTTTGATGGCTTGTTGGAAGGTTTGGTTAGCTTTTGTGATATATGCAAGTATCAAAGCACTGCTAAGTGTTAAACCTTATGTAGGAAGAGATCTTTTGGGAGTTACTGGTAATGGAAAGGTCTTTTTTTCTGGAGTAAAAGTTGGAATAAAGCAATGCGATAAAGATGGTAACCCGACTCTTCACGTAACTGGCCTTACGTGCCTATCATATGTATCAGATGAAATTTTTAAGAAATCAGCTTTTTATCAATTGTTAGTAAAATATGAAAGTAATAATTTAACTAATCAATATCTTGCTTCAATTATACTAAACTACTACGAATATCCTGTCTTTATCAACGATGGTGTAAGGGATGGAAGTTTATTTGAAGATTCGTATGAATTTTTAAAATTAGCGTGTGAAATAAAATATGAAATAGAACATGTAGCAAATAAATCTAATATTGATTTTTCTGAAGATAGGAAGAAAAAATGTTTATTTTTGTGTTTAACAGATAATATGAGGAAAAATTTAAAAAATATTTCTTATAAAAATATAGCTACAGCAATTTTAGCGTTAGAAGCAGGAAGAATTTTAGCATATGAACAAATTTCTAGTGATAGATGGGCAATACAATCTAATTATCCACATCTTTGTGCAAGAGCAGTTTTGCATTCTTCTCCATACTATGGCGATGAATATGATTTTTATGAAAGAGAGATGATTAGAAAGGCTTTAATTTTTGCAGAGAGAAAAAGTGATTTTTTAGCTATTAGAATGCCTTTAAATATGAGTGTTGAATCATATACATTAAGACAATGGCTTGAGCTTATATTAAATTTTGACAAAGCAGATTTAATTGTTGATGAGTTATTGTTTTTTGCAGAATCTACAGAAGTTCATAAACGTTGGACCACTATTTTGGTAAATTCTATAAGAGAAGAAAAAAACTTGTCTAATAATTTTTTTGTAGCAGATGGTGGACAACTTTTTATAAAAATAAATTGCATTCTTTCAATTTTGCCAGAAGATTTTAAAAAGAATCTTTGGATGTTATCCCCATTGATAGAAAAAGTTTATAATGATAGAGAAAAAAATAATTTAATTTCTCAAGTCGAACAAAAAAAATTGTCCGATGATAATAACGACTTTTTAAAGAAGTTTTCTGATGAAACAATTAAAAATTTTAAAAAATATTCACTAACTGATAATGATATTATTGTTTGGCAAAATTTAAGATCTTGTTTAAATGCTTTTAGTTGGTTAGGAAAAAGAGTATCTGATAGATATGTTTCTTATACGGCGGTTGTCGATTGTAAATTTTTAATGGATACTGATGAAATAAAGGATGAGAAAGGAATGGTCCTTTTTAGGACATCAAAGCTTATAGATTTTATTGGTCATAAATGGAGTGAACCAATAGAAAAAATAAAGAAAGTTAAAATTTCAAAAAATTCTGCAATGAAACTTGAAGGAGTAGATGAAAGTTAATGGCAAGGCAGTACGATAAAATAACATTTAAAGAAAGAAGAAAAAATTTACAACATAAGACACTTTTTCACGGTGTGTTTGCAACTATCATTTTATTTATTATTGTCTCGTTACCGATTTTTGTGAATTCTTCTAATTTTTTATTATTTCTTATTGGATGTGTAGTTCCAACATATTTTTATTGTCGTATTGCAGAAATTTTTTCAAAGGGTATTGCTGTAGAATATGAAAGAAAAAATGAAATAAAAGCTAGAGGTGGAAAAGAAGTTTTGGGAATGTATCCTCAAAGAGATTGTTTTAAAATCGCTCTTAATGAAGCTCGATTAAAAGGAAAAAAAATTATAGATAAATATCTTGTTGGTTTTAGCTTAGATTCTGGGGAACCATTATGGATTAGCGACAATGATATGTGTAGCCATGGTTGTGTATTTGCAAAGACAGGAGTAGGAAAAACATTATGGCTTGAATCTTTAATGCTTCAACAAATGGCAAGAGGAAGAGCAAGCGGTTTTACTTTTATTGATGCTAAAAGAGACTCAGGCGTATTGGCAGATATAATTTTGATGGCACTTGTTACAGGTAGAATAGAGGATCTAATAGTTATCGACCCTTTTGATACAGTTCATTCATATAATTTTGTTTTAACAAATCAAAGACCAGATGTAAAAGCAAGGAAAATTTTACGTGCTGGGTTACCTCCAACATCAGATCAAAGTGCGACAAAACATTATGATAGGTTGGCTGCAGACTCTATTAACAGAATGATTCGTGCATTAGAAAGTTTTGGTCTTGCTTGGTCAATAAAAGATGTTGCGGTGGCACTATCAGCTTTTAATTTATCATATCCTCACCTAAAAGATATGCTCCAAAAGATTGGTGCTAAACAAGCTTTAGTGGAACTTGGACATTTAGCAGCAAGTTATAGAACGGCAAAAGGGGTTCTTGATACCTCAAAGATTACAGATAATTTGCGTGGTATATCTTCAGAACTTCATGCAATTGGAGGGTCTGCTATGGGAGAAATTTTCTGCACTAATTATACAGATTTAAATTTAACTGACGCGATATTAAGAGGAAAACTTATTTATTTCATGCTTCCTAGACTTGAAGAAGCTGAAAGTGCTGCAAGAATGGTAAAACTTTTTAGAGAAGATTTGGAGGTTTCAATAGGTGAGATAACATCTTCAAGACAACATAATTTAGAGGATCCGCATTTAGTAATAATAGATGAAGGCTCTTCAACTTTTGGTCCTACATGGGCAAACCTTTTTGAACTTGCAAGAAAAGGTCGTTTTTCATTGTTGTTTGGTGCTCAGTCTACAGGTGGTTTAATGGATAATTCTCTTGGTTTAAGTGAGTCATTTTATGAACGAGTTATGGCTAATGTTAATTTAAAAGTTATGATGCGTTTAGGAGATAACAAAACCGCTCAAGATATGGCAGATTGGATAGGGAAAGTAAATACAGTAAAGCGTTCTATAGGAAGTGGAATATCACAAAATGTAGTAAATACTGGTTTTGGATTAAAGGAAAGTGGAGGGGAGTCTCAAAATTTTAATATTTCAGAAGCTGAAACTGATTTAGTAAGTTCAGAAGAGCTAAAACATGAAATGTCTGCTGAAAAGGGATTAGCTTATTTTGATCTAGGAACAGGAACAATTGTAAAGGGGCGTTCTTTTTGGTTTAATGCAAACCTCCCTGCTACTTGGGAAGGTAGGGAATATATAAATAAATTTGAAAAAATAGAAAGTGATGAAATTGGATTAGCTGATTGGGTTGATGAAAAAATTTATTCAATAGAATATGAAGAACTAGAAGACGAAGATGAGTGTAAAAAAGAAAAAACATCAGAAAAAATATATGATAAATATGATAAAGAAGAAAAATCAAAAAATTATCAAACTATAATACCTGCAGAAAAACAAGAATCATCTAATGCAATAAATATATCAGAAATAGGGTTTAAATCTAAACAAATGGGAATAAGAAAAATAGTTTCATCTCTGTCTTCTTCTCAAAATAAAAATGATTCTAAAATATCTTCTCCAAAAGAAGAAAATAAAAAAGAAGAAAATGCTGACGTAGTAGATAAAAAATTTAAACTTGGATTGCCTAAAAAAAGAATTAGAGGAGTTGTTACTTCTTTTAAAAGAAATAAGAAGTCGTAAAAAATTGAGAGTATTTTATTCCCTCACATTTTCTTCTTTATTTTATCATAAATTTTATATTAGCAACTGACCATTCAAAATTTTTATTTTTTCCAGTTTGCTCTATTTTTATACAGTTTGTTTTTATATTTTTAGGAAAAAGAAATGTGGTTTTATCTTGTGGACCATAATATGGATATCCGTTAGAAGTAAATTCAATATTTCCTAGATTTTTTTGTTCTAATATTATATTTCCATTGTCGCAGTCTATAATTTTAATTTTAATTGGAAAATCTGTCTTAAAATTCCCAGCACTTAAAAAAACTCCAGTTATATTTTCTTTTTTAGGTGTAATAATTTTTATCCATTCATCCCCATCTTGTTTACCTTTTTTAGTTGACCAACGAAGTGCTTTTGAATTTCTAAAAATTTTCTTTAGATCATCTTTATTATAATTTGAATCTAAAACTGGTTTTAATTTTCTTATGTTAATAAAATTTTTTTTGTTAAATAAGTCATCTTTTTTTAAATAATATTGTATGCCATATTCTTTTAAGACCGCTGTCGATGGAGAAAGCATTATTTTTAAAGGTATATTGTCTTTGCTTAACTGTAATGTCTTTATATATGATATCGTGGAATCGCTTATAAAAAGAGGAGAATAATTAGTCTTAAAAAAAAGAATACTTCCCAAAATAATATTTAATATGAAAATAAAAATAAAATGTTGAGGTCTTTTTAAAATAAATATAAAAAAAGAAAATAACATTAAAAATAAAAATATTGGATAAAGAGAAAAAGAAAATATACTTGGTACAATTCTTTGTATCGTGGATAAAAAGAAAATTGATGAAACATTGGTAGAAAAATAAATTTCAATAATAAAAGAAAGTATAAAAAAAGAAATTAAAAAAGAAAGCTTTTTTAATATAGTATCGTGTGATTTAAAATATCTAAATATTATGAATAAAAGATAAATACAAATAAGAAAAATATATGGATAATACATGCTTATTTCCAAGTTTTTATTCAAAAATGGAATCTCTGTTCCTTCGTTTAATAGTGGTGTTATATTTCCAATCAATCCATCATCGGGAACAACTCTTGCATACCAAGGAAAAGAAAACTTAGGTAAAAAAGGTATAGCAAAAATAATATACTTTAATGAATAAAGAAGACTTATTAGATAAAATAAAATATTAACTTTAAAAATTTTTTTATCTAAAACACAAAAAATTAAAACAGCAGAAAAAAGCATATAAAAAAAAGAAAATTGATTTGCTGTTTTTACTAATAATAAACTGGCTAATATAAAAGATAAAAATCTTAATGTAAAATTATATTGTCCCTCCAATAACATTTTAAAAGTTAAAATATAAAATGGTAACAAGGCAATACTAGATATTAAATATGTTTTATTCCCTTCAAGTAAACATAAAAGAATAATAAAATTTAGAGAGAAAAATATGTTTGCTAAAAATGGTATTTTAGGGGAAATATTTTTAGATAAGAAAAATAATGAGACTAAAAATATTAAAGTATTTAAAATATATAATGCAGTGTTAAAATCTAATTTAAAAATAGATGATATGACTAATGTATATTTAAAAATTGTGCTGTGAAATTTCCACATATAATATGAGTTTGAAGAAAAATCTAATAGAGAAATCCAGTTGTTTGATACTGGTTCTAAGAATATTAGTGAACTATCGCTGTAATATGACTTTATTGAGAGTAACAACAAAAATATAGCAGTAGAAAATACTAATAATATAAGTGAAATTTTTTTTGTTTTACTTTCCATTTGTTAGTATCCGTGAAAAAGCATTCTTTGATTTTATTATATTTTCTTTGCCAATTTCACAATGAGATAATTTTATAAAATTTATTGAATTAGAAACTTTCTCATTAGAAATTTTACAATTATTACTTTCTAAAAAAGGGAAAAAATTAAATTTTAATTTTATTGATTTTGAAAGTGGAGTAAAAGATATTTGATTTTCTAAAATTTTTAAATTACTAAGTTTTCCTAAAAGAGCGTAGGAATTTGCAAAATTTTTATATCTAAAAATTTTATAATTATTAAATTTAAAAATTTCTTCAAAGCTAGAATCATTAAAGAAATAATCTCGCCATATTTTTTCATGTGCAACGATTAGTTCGATGTTCATTAGTGAAAGATAATCTTTTATTTTATCGTTCTCTATAAATTCTTTAGGAATCACTTGGGTATATTTCCAAGCATTATGGAAAGGGCTAGATGCAATTATTTGTTTTCCTGTTAATACTGGAAGGGGAGCTATATGTCCTTCTCCAAAATGATGAAGAACAAAACCAGAAAATAAAATACGTCCTTTGCTTGGATAATTTTTTAAAAATGAAATTAAAGATTTTATACTATCATTTTGGTGATAATATATTTCTAATGTTCTATTTTTAAAAATAGATCCTGCTGAAAAAATTGATGCTACTAATGTTCCTAACATAATACTACTTGCAATTTTGTTTTTTAATGATTCTGTTTTTAGTAAATTATATATACAAGCTGTTGTTGGGATAACGGATAAAATCCCCCAAATTAGCAACATTCTATCAAATTCCATTTGAGGTTTTATTTGTGCAATCATAGTACCTAAAAAAAATAACCATATGGAAGTTATAAGAAAAAGTTTTTTATAACTAATAGGTAAAAAACATATGCCTATCATAGCAAATAGCGTAATTAAGGGATTCATCGCTGTAAATGTATCACGAAAATTTTTAAGAGTTTTTTGTAAAGTTATTTTCTGTTGATTAGAAGTCTTAAAATTATTTTGCTTTTCTTGAACGATAGTCTGGTTTGTCGCTTTATCCATGACTAAAAAATTACTTACATTGGAAGCTGACCAAAAAATACATATCCAAGGAAGATTTATAAGAAAT
>CAZHFA010000048.1:0-9096 GCA_964531865.1 uncultured Bdellovibrionales bacterium | reverse complement strand
TAATTAGTTTATTACTAATTAAATTTTTTAATCTTCTATTTTCTTTATTCGAAATCTTTTCTTTAAAAGTGTCCTAAATTTGAAAAAAGAGTGGGTGTCCTTGAAAAAGACTAAATTAGAAAAAGATATGGGTGTCCTAGAAAAAAGATATTCTTACCCCATAAAAGCAGAAAGCCGATTTATAGCTTTTGATACCACTTTAATAAAATCATCAAGCTCATCACTTTCTTTATTTAATCCATGAGTAATTATCAAATTTTGATTCTGAGAAAAACGATATTTCTTTGGACTCTGTTTCACAAAAACAATAATTTTTTCGACATCAATATTCGCTTTTGGAGAAAAACCTACAATCACTGTTTCATTTCTAATATCAATATTTACAACTCCTGCTTTTTTAAGTTCACTTCTAAACTCCATCACCTTTAATAAATTCCAAGTTTCCTGCGGAATAGGTCCAAAACGATCTTCAATTTCAAAAGATAATTTATTTAAATCATCTTTCGATTTTATTGCAGAAATTCTTTGATATAAAATCAAACGCTCCGCAATATCAGGTAAATAATAATCTGGAATAAATGCAGGAAAAGGAGTTTTTATTTCTGGTTCAACTAACTCTTCAATAGACAATTCTTCCCCAGAAAGTTCAGATACAGCTTCTTGTAAAATCTTTGTATAAAGTTCAAATCCAACTTGAATAACATTTCCAGATTGCTCTCTTCCTAAAAGGTTTCCTGCCCCCCTTATTTCAAGATCTCTCATTGCTAAATTAAAACCTAAACCTAAATCATCTAACGATTGAATAACATTTAATCTTTGTTTTGCCGTACCTGTAATTTTCTTTATTTCAGGAATTATAAAATATGAATACGCTTGCCTATTGCTCCTTCCCACTCTTCCTCTTAATTGATAAAGTTGTGCCAATCCAAAAGTATCTGCTCTATCAATAATTATAGTATTTGCATTAGGCAAATCTAATCCATTTTCAACAATAGTTGTACTTACCAATACATCAAATTCATGATCAAAAAATCTTTTCGTTATATCTTCTAATTTTCTTTCAGACATCTGTCCATGTGCATATTCAAACCTTGCTTCTGGCACTAAAACTTTTAGTCTTTCCGTTATTCCTATAATTGACTGAACCCTATTATGGACAAAAAAGACTTGTCCTCCTCTAGAAATCTCCCTTAAAATAGCATCTCTTATTGTACTTTCCTTAAACGTACTAATATACGTTCTTATTACTTGCCTATTACATGGCGGAGTAGATATAACACTAATATCTCTAATATTTAACATCGCCATATTTAATGTTCTTGGAATTGGTGTAGCCGTTAATGTAAGGACATCGACATTTCTTTTCATCTGTTTAATTTTTTCTTTTTGCTTAACTCCAAATCGATGTTCTTCATCAATAATTAAAAGTCCTAAATCTTTAAACATAACATCTTTCTGCAAAAGTTTATGTGTTCCTATAACAATATCAATTTTTCCCTCCTTTAAATCATCAAGTGTTTTTTTATTTTGAACCGATGTATAAAACCTACTTATCGCTCCAATCTTAACATTATAATCTGTGAATCTTTTTAAAAACGTATCTCGATGCTGTTCAACTAAAATAGTAGTCGGAACTAAAATTGCAACTTGCTTTAAATGAGATATACACTTAAATGCCGCTCGCAAAGCTACTTCAGTTTTACCAAAACCAACATCACCACAAATAAGTCTGTCCATTGGTTTTGGTTTTGCCATATCAGATAAAGTATCATGAATTGCCGTTAACTGATCCTCCGTTTCCTTATAACCAAAACCATCAGCGAATCTATCATCCTCTAAATTATATTCTTCAAATCTCCATCCCCTTGCGACTTCCCGATCCTTATATAACCTTATTAAATCCCCAGCCAAAGCAAGAACTACTGATTTTATTTTTGATTTTGTTTGTATCCATTTTTTTGAACCAAGTTTATCTAATTTTGGAACATGCCCTTCAACAGCGACAAACTTTTCAAGTTTTTTAATACTTGTAACTGGCAAATAAAGTTTTGAATCTAAATAATCTATTTCAATAAAATCTGATTCCTCTCCTTGAATTTTTACATGCTGTAAGCCTTTATAAACACCTATTCCATAATCTTGATGCACAACAAAATCATTTAGATTTAATTGTGCTAATGAACCCATAAGTTTTTTTAAATTAAACGATTTATTAGAACTTACAGAAAACGTTCTATCTCCAAAAATTTCACTCTCAGAAATAAATATTACACCACTATCTACAAATTGCCCTCCTTCTGTTAATGGAGATTTTATAACACAAACAGGAAATCTCTTTTTTAAATTTATCCATTTTTTAGGGCTAAGCTCAAACTCTTTTACCTCTATATCAAAATCTAATAAAATTTTTTTTAATCTTCTAATCCTAGAATCCGTTTCAATTGCAAAGCATATAGAAAAATTACTCTTTCGCATTTTTTCTATAAATCTTTTTAGTCCTAAATAATTTCCTGAAGATTCTAATGATTTTTTTATTTCTATTTTTAACTCAGTATTTTGAAATGTTTTTATAAATTTAGCTTTCTTTTTATTATCTTCTAAACTTAAATTATCAAAGAATATTTTTTGATAATTATTTAAATATTTTAAGATTTCATTATTTGATAAGTAGATATTCTCGTTTCCAGGAATTAAATTTCCTTCCCTTACTAATCCTTCTTGCCTTTCTAAAATTATTTCTTGATTTTTATCTAATGCATTTTCAAAGGCAATATTATCAATAACAAAAAACTTTTCATCATCTTTTAAATAAGAAAAAAATGGAACCAAGTCTTCATACAAGCCTTGTATAATTTCCATTCCTGGAATTTGAATTTTATTTTTCAGTGCTTCCTCATAATGGCGAACTTGATTTATCGGAATTTCAAGTTCATTTGCTCTATTAAAAATACTTTTTATAGCCTTATCTAATATTTCATCTTCTGGAAAGAAAAATTCTTTTGTTGGCAAAACTTCAAATGATTTTATTTCAGAAATTGTCATTTGAGTTTCTGTATCAAAAATTTTTATTTTTTCTAATATGTTTTCTAAAAATAATAATCTAATTCCATTTTGCAAATTGGCTGGAAAAAAATCAATAACATTTCCTCTTACGGAAAAATCTGCATTACTTTCGACCAAAGAAACTTTATTAAAACCAAGAGTCAAAAATTTTTCTACTAATTCATCTTTTTTATATGTATCATTTATTTTTAAATTGAAAGTATGTTTTTTTATTTTTTCAAAACCTAATACTTTCTGAATTAAGCCTCGTGGGGTTGTAATTAGAATATGTTCTTTTGAATTTTCAATTTCATTTAATACAGAAATTCTTTTAGCAGAAATATGCTTTTGCGGAGAAACCTCCTCAAAATACAAAGTATCCCATTCGGGGAAAATAAAAATTTTACTTGATGGAGAAAAAAAACTTAAATCTATGTAAAGCTTTTCTGCCACGTTTCTATCCTTACAAATAATTGTAATTTTTTTATAATCGTCAAAAAGATTACTTACTTGATAAGGAACCCCTGCCCCTTGTAATCCATAATAATGTTCGAAAGTAGAAATTAAAGACATAAACTATACAATTTTTTCCAAATTTATAGTACTAATTTTAGAAATAGGATCTAATAAAAAATTATTTCCCATATCAATATCACATAAGAATTTTAAACATTTTTCTATTTTTACAAACCCTAAAAATAAATCATATAAACTCTTAATATTAGTATTCATAATCTGATGAAAATTTAAATCAAATATCCTAAAATTTAAAAATTGCTCTCCTTTTATTTTTCCATTAATAAAATCATTATATTTACATTTTGAGAAATCAGATAACTTAAAGTTTGAAAGTTTAACATCATAAGATGATAAAAAAATTTCTGTCATTTTTTTATATAAATTATCAATATCCACCAAATTTTTAAGATTTTTCTCCTTAATATAAGATTTTAATTTAAAAAAATCCGTATATTCCCTAAAAACACTATCTTTAAAAATATTTTTTTTTAGTAAAATTATTAGATTATCAAAATTTTCTTGCAAAATTGATGTAATATCATTTTGTTGAGTAAAATTTAACTCATCAAAAATATCTTTTACTACCAATATTTTTTGAGAAGGCAATGTTTCTTTTAAAATAGCAAAAAAAATTTTTATATATTCAATAAAAGATAATTTCTCTATACAAGTATCTATTTTTAATTTTCCAAGTCCAAAAGAAATTAAATTATCTAATCTTTTTATAATATTTAAAGAAAAATCATTTTTTTTATTGTTATTTTTAAAAAAATCTCTTACCTCAAGTAGTGAAAACTTAAAAAATTCATCATAAGAAATACCATTATATTTATAATCAATATCTTTATTTTTTATATTACTATCAGCAACAACTTTCAAACATTTATGACAAATAAATGACAAATCCTTTTTATAATTTTTTAAATTTATAAAATTTTTTACTTTTTTCTTATCATCAGCTATAAAAATTTCTACTTCATAAGAAGAAATGTTATGTATACTTTCTAAAAAAGCATTTACCTTTTTTTCGTCATCTACAAACTTAAGCGTTTTATAAATTGCAAAATCAGAGGACAAAAATTTAAAATCTTTGATGTCATGAATAATATTATTTGAAATAATTTTATTTACACCAAGGTTTTCTAATTTATCAGCTTTTAATACTCCTATTTTAAAGGCAATAAGTAAGAAAGAGGTTTCATCCTTAAATATATTTTTAAAAAATTCATATGATAATTTTTGACATTCCTTATTACATTTTTTGCAAAATGGGACGGCATATCGTTCATACAAATACTCAATAAATTTTTGAATTTTAATAAATTCTGACAATTTACATTGCGTATCACTTTCAAACAATGGAGCCTTATCAAAAATTACAAAATTATCAATATCGAAATTGTCAATAATATCTTGATAAGGTATATATTTCCCATTATCATTTAAGTTTTTAATTGATAAAAAATTTGATAAAAATTCTGGGAGATTTTTATTATCTTCTTTGAATTTTATAAATTTTTGCTGTGTTGTTTCTTTATAAAAAATATTATAATCCTCTAACATATCACTTATTTTAAAGTAATTTTATATAAATTAACATAAATTATTTATGGAAAAAGAGTACAATAGTTTAAAAACATTTTATTTTAAAGAGTACATCCTTGATAAGGACTCATCATCGTTAAATTTATTTTATAGCATAGACAATAAAATTAATTTTAAAGAAGTACTAAAATTTACTACTCCAATAGATTTTTCAACTTTTGATGAAAAAATATTAAATACAATATTAAAAAATATTCACTTAGCTTTTGGAATTAGTTATTACAAGACATTTTGTCCTAAAAATATTGTAATTGAGACTGAAAGTTTAACAAAAAACGAAAGTATTTTTTGGAATAGTTTTTATACAAATGGGTTAGGAGAATTTTTCTTTAAAAATAATATTTCTCCTTTAGGGCTCATAAACTTTCCTTTTGAAGAAAAAAAATCTTCTAAAAATTATAGTATTAACTTAGAAAAAAAATTCCTCTTACCTATTGGAGGCGGAAAAGACTCAATTTTAAGTGCTAATATTTTAAAAAATTTAAACCTTAATATCACAGCATTTTCATTAAATACACATCCATTGATAGATAAGGGCGTCGAAATTTTAGGATTAAATAAAATTTTAGTGACACGAACATTATCAGAAAATATTTTTACATTAAATGAAAAAGGAGCATTAAATGGACATGTTCCTATTACTGGATGTATATCATTTTTACTAATATTGACTGCATATCTTTATAATTATAGTGATATTGTCTTATCCTTAGAACATAGTGCAAGTGAAGAACAAGCTTATATTGGAGATTTTAAAGTAAATCACCAATATTCAAAATCATTGGACTTTGAAAAAATATTTATAAATCATATATCAGAAAATATTTCTTCAGATTTTAACTTTTACAGTATATTACGCCCCTTTAATGAATTAAAAATTGCTTCCCTTTTTGCAAACTCAAAAATAGATTGTAGAAAACATTTTGAATCTTTTAGTAGTTGTAATAAAAATTTTAAAATTCATGATCCATTAAAAACGAGATGGTGTGCTGATTGTCCAAAATGTGCTTTTGTTTTTTTATTATTTGCACCTTTTTTAGATGATAAAACTTTAATATCAATTTTTGGAAAAAATTTTCTAGCTTTAGATAATTTAAATAAAGTATACTTAGAACTTTTAGGCCTGACAGAAAATCGTCCTTTCGAATGCGTAGGCTCATTAGAGGAAACAATTGTGGCTTTTTATTTGTTGTATAAACAAAAACGATTTTTAACGACTTCTCCAATGATAGAGTTTAAAAATAAAATTTTAAAAACTACCCCCGTAGAAAAATTGGAAACTCTTACAAAAAAAGTACTTTCATTTCAAGATTCCCATTGCATAAAAGATGAAAAAATAATCTCATTATTAAGGAGTTTATAAAAATGGATAATCTAAAATATGTTATTTTAGGACTTGGAATTGAAGGGCAAGCAAGCTTTAGATTTTTATTAAGCAAAAACATAGACGAAAAAAATATTTATTTAGCGGATAAAAATGAAAAAGCATTAGAAAATAATGTGACTAAAGAGCTAGCAAAAAATCTTTCAAGTGAAAATATTTTTCTTGGTAATAATTATTTAGATGCTTTAGATTGTTGCGATATCGTTATTAAATCTTCAGGTATCTCTATAAATAACACTCCAAAATTGTCAGAATATATAAAATCAAAAAAAATAAAACTTAGTTCAAATACAGATTTATTTTTTGAAAATAAAAAAGGCACTGTCATCGGTATTACTGGATCCAAAGGAAAAAGTACTACGACAACATTAACATATGAAATTTTTAAAAATGCTGGATTAAAAGCAAACCTTGTTGGAAATATAGGGAACCCTTCTACAGATACTTTAAAAGATGATACAAAAGATTCTTTTTATATCTTTGAGATGTCAAGTTATCAGCTTGAAAATTTTGACCATCTTTTAGATGCAGGAATTTTTACAAGCTTTTTTCCAGAACATTTAGATTATCATTTAACGTTAGAAAATTATTTAAATGCAAAATTAAATCTTATAACTCATATAAAGGACGATGGCTTTTTAATTTATAACAAATCATTAGAACAAGTTTATCCAAATGTTTTAAAATTAAATTTTGAAAAACAAGTTTCATTTAATGATGTAGACAGAGTGGAAGATAATTATATTTATATAAATAATAAAAAATATATTGATACAAATGCATTAAAACTAATCGGAAAGCATAATTTTCAAAATGCAATTGCTGCAATAAAAATGGCAAAACATTTTAATATTTCAAATGATATAATAAAAAATTCATTGGAAAATTTTAATCCTTTACCACATAGATTAGAAAAAGTTGCCCCATTAAATGGAATATATTTTATTGATGATGCAATTTCTACTACTCCAGAATCCACAATTGCGGGAATAGAAAGCGTAAATATGCCTGTCTATTCCATTATATTAGGAGGATTGGATAGAGGATATAATTTTAAAGAACTAATAAATGTCATCTATGAAAAAGACATTAAGCGAATTGCTTTTTTAAAAGATAGTGGACTTAGAATTTTAGAAGAAATGAAAAGTTTTTATAAATCTAAAAATGGACAAATGCCTGCATTTAAAATTTTTGATTCTATGGATGGTGTAGTTTCATTTTGCATTGAAACTCAACCTAAAAATACAATATGTCTTTTATCGTGTGCATCTCCAAGTTATAGTATTTTTAAAAACTATATTGAAAAAGGAAATCTTTTTAAAGAATCAATTGAAAAATTAAGATTAGAAATTCAATCTTAAATTTTCTGAAGATGATCCACCATCTTCTTCTAATTTTATTTTTAATCTTAGATTATTTTCACTGTCTGCATTTTTTAGTGCTGTTTCTAAAGATATTTTTTTATCCTTATATAAATCATATAGAGATTCATCAAAAGTTTTCATTCCCATTGAAGTTCCTTTTTCGATAGCTTCTTTTAATGATGTAATTTCCCCCTTAAAGATTAAATCTTTTATTCTTGGACTATCAAGTAAAATTTCAAAAGCAACTGTTCGTTTTCCATCTATTGTAGGGACTAATCGTTGACTTATTACACTTTTTAAATTTAAGCTTAAATCCATATAAATTTGTGCTTGTTTTAATAGTGGAAAAAAATTTACAATCCTTTCTATTGCTTGATTTGCATTATTACTATGAAGTGTTGCCAAACAAAGATGTCCTGTTTCAGAAAAATGTATTGCTGAAGCCATAGTTTCTTCATCTCTAATCTCTCCTATCAAAACAACATCAGGTGCTTGTCTTAATGCATTTTTTAATGCAGTTTTATAGTCTTTTGTATCCATACCAACTTCTCTTTGGGATATAACTGATTTTTTATGTTCATGTACAAACTCTATAGGATCTTCTATTGATAAAATATGTCCCGATTCATTTTCATTTCTATAATCAATCATACTAGCTAACGTTGTTGATTTTCCTGAACCTGTTGCACCGACGACTAAAACTAATCCTCTTTTTACACTAATAATATCTTTCAAAATATTTGGAAGGTGTAATTCTTCAATTGTCGGAATTTTTGATTTTATATGACGAATTACCATGCTAATAACATTTTTTTGTTTAAAAATATTTACTCTGAAACGTCCTAATTTAGGGTAACTTAATGCTAAATTTTGTTCATTACTTTCTTCAAACTGTGATTGTTCTTTTTCTGTCATTATACTTTTTGCTAAATCTTCAGTGTTTTCTGCTGTAAGTTTTTCATCTCCTGCAGAATGAAGAATTCCCTCTACTCTAAACATTGGCTTACTATCTACGCTAATATACAAGTCAGAAGCCCCATTTTGAACCATTAAATTAAGTAATGTTGCTATATCTACCATATTTATAAATCCTTTATTGAAATAGTCCTTGTGGATTTTGTGCTTTTTCTAAAGCAGTATCTTTTTCTATCAAGCCTTTTTCATACAATGCTTTTAAGTGCA
>CAZHFA010000047.1:0-9138 GCA_964531865.1 uncultured Bdellovibrionales bacterium | reverse complement strand
ATATGCTTCATCATGTAAGTTCATTTCGTAATAACTTGTATCAATCCGTGCTGGTTCAATAAACCTAGCTTTTGTAGTATATTTTCTTCCATTATATGTGGCAGTGATAGTTATTTTTCCAGTTTTTCCAGTTCTTGCAGTTTCAACCATGCATTCATAACGTCTTTTTTTATAGTTATAATATTTCGTAGTTCTTCCTATTCCTCTGTTTGAACTTTTCCATTTTACTTTGTTACTATCTTTTTTCTTTACACCTTTTAAATATAAAGATTTTCTACATAGAACATTATCTGTATCTATACTAGATAATACAAAATTTCTTTCATTAATTTGATATGATACTGCATATCCAGTAGTGTTAAAATTTAACACACAAGCAATAATAAGACTAAAAACAATAATTTTTTTAAACATATAAAAATCCTCCTTATCTGGCATATATACAAAAATACAGAGCCCAAGTGTATTTCGTAATAAACCTAATAAACTTTAGATAAAATATCTAATTATGCTTTCATATAAAACAAATTAATATTTTTTTCAATCTGTAAAATGAAAAAATATTTTTTAAAACAGCTTTTTACAATTTTTTAATACTATGATTTTAAATATAAATATTTTATTTTGATGATTGTAAATGTTTTTATGTCAAAATCCATTGATACTTATTTTTTAAAGCTTTTAGCATTCCAAATATCTTGACAATATTCTTTTATCGTTCTATCGGAAGAAAAATAACCCATTCTTGCCACATTTAAAATCGATTTTTTTGTCCAAGATATTTGATCTTTATATGCCTCTTGAACTTTGCCTTGCATTTCAACGTAAGACGCAAAATCAGCAAATAAAAAATATGGATCTTGATTTAATAATGAATCAACAAGTGGTTTAAACATGCTTGAATCTCCATTTGAAAAATATCCAGAAGAAATTTTATCAATAGTTTCTTTTAATTCGGTATTTTTGCTGTAATAATCATATGGATAATATCCAGTATTTCTTAAAATATTAATTTGTTCGACATTTAATCCAAAAAGAAAAAAGTTTTCTGGTTTTACAGCATCTCTAATTTCTACATTTGCCCCATCCAACGTGCCTATTGTTAAAGCACCGTTTAAAGAGAATTTCATATTTCCAGTTCCTGATGCCTCTTTTCCCGCAGTTGAAATTTGTTCTGATAGATCTGCTCCTGGATAAACTTTTTCTCCAATGCTTACCGAGAAATTTTTTAGAAATACAACTTTAATTTTATTTTTTATACTAGAATCATTATTTACAACATTTGCTACATTATTGATAAGTTTTATTATCAATTTTGCCATGAAATATCCTGGAGCAGCTTTTCCTCCAAATATAAATGTTCTTGGATAAATATCTGCATCAGGATTCTTTTTTAACCTATTATAAAGAGTCACAATGTATAAAACATTTAAAAGCTGTCTTTTGTACTCATGTATTCTTTTTACTTGTATATCAAAGATTGACTCAAAATTTACTTTGATATTATTTGTATGGAAAATGTATGTTGCTAAATCTTCTTTGTTCATTGCTTTTACTTTTTTCCATTCACTTACAAACTCTTCATCGTTAATAAAATTTTCAAGCTCTTTTAGTTGATCTAAATCTTTTAACCAAGACTTTCCAATTTTTTTTGTGATTAATGCTGTAAGGTTTGGGTTTGAAAGCATTAGCCAACGTCTTGGAGTAATTCCGTTTGTTTTGTTTTGAAAACGCTCGGGCCAAATATCATAGAAATCTTTTAATAAATCTTTTTTTATCAGTTCAGAATGAAGTTTTGCTACGCCGTTTATTATATGACTTCCAACGGTAGCAAGATGTGCCATACGTATTTTTTGTTCTTCTCCTTCTTCTATCAAAGACATCCTTGAAATTTTCTCTCCGTCATTAGGAAATCTTCTTTTTAAATCTTCAATAAAATAAAAATTTATATCGTAAATAATTTCTAAATGTCGTGGTAAAAGTTTTTTAAAAATTGAGACAGGCCATTTTTCTAAAGCTTCTGATAAAAGAGTATGATTTGTATATCCGCAGGTTTTTACAGTGATATCCCAAGCCTTATTCCATTCAAAATCATATTCATCAACTAATATCCTCATAAGCTCTGCCACTGCAATTGCTGGGTGAGTGTCGTTTAGCTGAATTGAAATATATTCATAAAGTTTATTTAATCCATTATCTTTTTTGGAATAAATTCTTATAATGTCTTGCAATGAACAAGAAACGAAAAAATATTGTTGCTTTAATCTTAATTCTTTTCCTTGATAAGTCTCATCATTTGGATATAAAACTTTTGAAATGTTTTCCGATGCAGTTTTTTCTGCCACAGCTCTAAAATAATCTCCTTGATTAAAAAGTGCAAAATCAAAATCTTTTGTTGTTCCTGCACTCCAAAGTCTTAAAGTATTTACGTTATCGGTTTGAAAGCCTGGAATTAAAGTATCATAAGGAGTTCCTAATACTGAAGTTTCTGGCACCCAACGTTTTTTTCTTTTTCCTGTGTTATCGGTGAATTCCTCAGTATGTCCACCAAACTTTACCTCAACAGTATGTTTTGGTCTTTCAATTTCCCAAGGATTTCCCCAACGAAGCCACTTATCAGCTTTTTCTACTTGCCAGCCATCTTGAATATCTTGTTCGAAGATTCCAAACTCATAGCGAATTCCGTATCCGATTGCAGGAATATCTAAGGTAGAAAGAGAATCCATAAAACATGCTGCTAACCTTCCTAATCCTCCATTTCCTAAAGCAGGTTCGGATTCTTGTTCTAATAATCCTTCAGAAGTTAAATTGAATTCTTTTAAAACTTCATTCACTTGTTGCCAACAGCCAATATTTAAAATATTTTTGTGTAATTGTTTTCCGATAAGAAATTCTGCAGACAAATAGCAAACTAGTTTTTCATCACTTTTAAAATGTGCATCTCTAGATTGAATCCATCTATTCATTAATCTATCTCGAATCGTTCTTGCTAATGCCATAAAAAAATCATATTTCAAAGCTTTCTTTGGAGTTGTTCCTTGATTATATAAAAGATGGTCTAACAACGCACGTTTTATCGTTTCTGAACTCATTCCAGTTCTATCATCTTCAATAACGACTTTGATATCTTTTTTTTCAGTAAAATATTCATCAGGAGTAGTTTCATTATAATTTTTAAAAACAGTATTTTTATTATCAGACATATAACAACCTTTAAAAAGTTAGAAAATCTTTTCGATTATATCAATCAAAAACTTTTTTAAAAACAAAAATTTGTTTAAGCAAAACGATGTTTAAAAATAAACCATAAAAAAAGCGACTCTACAAAATATTTTGTAGAATCGCTTTTTTTATTTAATTATCTAATAAAGAAAAAATTATTCCTCAGTGTGATTATTTTCTTCTTCAAAGTTTTCTTGATTATTGTTTTCCTCTTTATTATCTGCATTATCATCTGTCTCGTTGTTATCATCTTTTTTCGGAACATTGATTGAAGTAGCTCTTTTAAAACATAGTGGTTTGTCTTTAAACAAAGCATCTTTTAAAGAATCTTCAACTACGGTTGCATCATCTTCTGAAAAATCTACAAATGAATATATTTTTCTATTACTAAATCTCTTTATCTTATCAGAAAAATCTGGAGCTTTTTCACTTAAAATTTCTATTAAATTCTTTTCTCCAAAATTATCATTTTCTCCATAGCCTATATAAAATCTAATATCTTTGACTTGTGGTTCAGATCTTTGAAAAGAGTGAGAATCAGATTCATTATGCAAAATTTCTTTACGACTATCACTTTCTTCAAAATTTCTTCTGTCAAACCTTTCTCTTCTTTCTCTTCTTGCAGATTCAGGAATTTTGATGAAATTAGAATATAACATATATTTTAGTATGTTTTCTTTATCTTCAGATTCATTTAGTAATGTATAATAATGCTCAAGCTTATCATTATCTGTCAATTCATTACATTGATTGATAGTATTTGTGAAATTATTAAAACGTGCCTTACAAACATCCTCTACAGAAGGTATATCTAGCTCTAAAACATCAAACTCAAGTCCTTTACGAATTTGATGAAAATTACTTAGATCTAAAGGATTAACAAATGTAATCACTTTTTTTAAATATCCCCCTTGATTAGTTTGTCCCATTCTAGATGTGTATATTTCATTGCTAGCTGGGCTTGAGTAGTTGATAACAAGTTCAACGTTTCTTACATTGATTTGTTTTGCTCCGATATCTGTTGCGATAATTGCAGTGATATCTCCATTTTCTAAACTACGTAAAGCATTCATAACGCGAGAATGATATGCATTACCAACTAATTTTGAAGTTCTGATTCCATTTTTGTGAAGAATTGCTTCAACCATATCTGTATCAGATGGTTGGTTGCAAAAAATAATGGTTGAAGGTCTTCCTTCTGCCTCTATAATATCACAAAGTGTATTTGGCTTAGCGGTAAGCTCAGCACCTAACATGCAAAAATAATGTGTGGTATCTAAAACTTCTTCTTTATTTCTTTTTCCTTTAGTAGAAGAAAAAGTTATATCTTTAAATATTTTTTCAAGTTCTGATGAAATTTCTCTGTTACAAAGTAATAATTGAATTTTTTCATTATTTTCTTTTGCCTTGGCGAAAGTTTCTTTTATAACATTTAAATTTTCGTCATTTTCTTCAATGCTATCAAAAATAATCATATTTAAATTGTTTAGAATTTCGTTAGAATTAGATTCTTTAAATTCATCAATGGTTAACACTGTTAATTTAAATTTTTCTGATTTTTTAAATAAATTAAGTTTAGAAAATTCTTCTTTTATTCGATCAGTAACATTTGCATCAGCTACTATCAACGCATTAAAAGAATCTTTTGTTTCTTTTTGAAAAGCCAATAAAAGTCCACATGCTAAAGTTTTTCCACTAAGAGAATCTCCTTTTATAATATGGCTTTTCCCAGTTAATATCTCAGGCAAAAATTTTGCTTGGATATATGTTGCCTCTGCTATTCCTAGACTCTCAATTAAATTTAAAATATTTTGATTGTTAAAAATCTTTTCAAAATTAAAATTAACTCTTGTTTTTGTCCTGCTTTTTTCATCTTGCATAAAAACTTCCTATAAAAAATAAACACTAAAAATAAATATTAAAATAAGCACTAAAATCAACACTTTTTTTTATAATACTTTATACGATGTATGAACATACAAATGTACTATATCAAAAGTAAATAAATATGTCACTAAGTGAGATATTGAAATTTTTTTTAATATCTGTAATAGTTAACGCCGATATTAATATTGGTTAATTAGAAAATTATAAAATAAATTAAGATAATTAAGAAAATGTCTAGAAAAACAAAGTATATTTTTACTTTAAAAAACAATTATAATATAAAAGTTTTTTGTGCTTTATCGTTTGTTTTTATCATTATGGCTTGTGTTCCTTTAAAGCCTGTTCCAAAGGAAAGCTATATAAATAAAAATATAGGAAATACTGACCAATCTAATAGTAATAGTAATGTGGATAATTCACGAAATGATAATGAGCAAGTCAGTGAATTTTTAAAAGTAGAAGATTTATCAGGTCAAGACCAAGATACATCAAGTGTCATAGTAGACGAAAATGAATCTCAAAATAATTTTGACACTAGTGTAACTAACGATATCACTAATGAGGGGTACGCAGAGCAACATAGCACCAGCGCTAGTAGTAATTCTTATGATAGTAGTAATTATGATGATACTATGTTAAGTGATGTTTCTAATAAAATGATAGTTCAAAATTTAAGAGATGAGGCTGTAAAGGATGTAAAAGAACATTTTGATATAAATGTTTCTAATCAATCTGTCCAATCAGAGCCTAAGGGGGTTTTTACAGTAAGAAATACAAATTTTATTACCATTGGTGAAAAGGGGGATATTTGGCTTTGGAGTGCAAATCTTAAGAACAAAAGCTTTGTTGAAAATTTAGGAACATGTGTTGATAAAGTTGATTTTGATCATAATACACTTTTATTGTTTTGGTCTTGTGGTGCAAAACTTTATACAAAAGAATTATTAAATGAGAATTCTCTTAGGATAATAGATAGAATAAAAACAAGAGCAAGTGCATTTTCTGTCTATAAAAATGCAAGCGAAATATTGGTCGGGGGGGCTGATGGAAAACTTTATCGTTGGTCAAGTCCATTAGACATCAATATAAAGGATTTTGATAATTTTGAAAGATATACAGCTCATTCAACTGTGGTTAGTGCTGTTGCTTTTCATCCAGCTGGCCGTGTCTTTTTTTCTGGGGATTGGCAAGGAAAATTTAAGGCTTGGTTGTCTTACAAAGAAGATGAGTTTGGTGGAGCATATGATGAAAATTTATTTGGCGGAAGATTTTTTGAAGATGGTTCTACTGTTAAAGATTCAGGAAGGAGCGGAGGGAGTATAGAAAAAATAATAGTAAGTCCACAAGGAAATTTTATTATTCTAGGTTTTCAAGATTCTATGATAGAACTATGGAAGTTAAGATCTTTTAAGAAAGTTCTAGAATTTAAAGCAAATGATCTAAGGTTAATTGATGTGGATTTTGTAAATGAAGATGAATTTACTACTTTAACAAAAGATAATGTCATAAGATATTGGAAGTATAGTGAAGAACTTGATGACTTAGGGGAACATGTTTATAAAGAAAAATTATTGGCTGAAAGGGTATTAGAAAATCCAGCAATGGTTTATGTAACAAATAATCATGATATTTTATATGCAAACAAGTCTGGAAGTCTAAAAATGATTAATTTAAAAGAAAAATAAAGATGAATAAAAAAATTATTTTTGGGGTGGTTTTTATTGTAGGTTTATTGATAGATATCATTTCTAAAGAATTTGTAGTTAAGTATTTTTCCACTTCACAAATGCCGTTTATATCAATTATTGATGGATTTTTAAATGTAGGATTAACTTATAATAAAGGTGTAGCTTTTGGCATGATGACTAGTTGGTCGGATAGTGTTAGATTTTTTGCTTTGATATTTACAAGTTCCATAGCTTTTTTTGTTTTGTTATATTTTTTGTTTGTGGTTTATCGTAATAATAAGATAGGAATATGTTTTTTAGCATTAATATTTAGTGGAGCTATAGGCAATATTATTGATAGGGTTCGCTATGGAGCTGTTGTGGATTTTATAGATGTTTTTTATGGTTCTTATCATTGGCCAATGTTTAATTGTGCAGATTCTTTTATATGCATAGGGGTTATAGGGTTAATTTTTTTGCCTACCAAAGAGGATTCAGAAAAAAATGCAAAATAATCTCTGTTATATATGTTGTTTTTACGATAAAATCTAAAGAACGTATGAGAGTGCGATGATTCATTGTAATCTTTAGTTTTATATTTTTTTTAAATTTTATATTTAAAATTTTTTTATATAAAAGTGAGTCTTATGAAAATTTTAGTTAATATATGTTTTTTGTTTCTTTTTGTGGCTTTTAATGCATGCTCTTCTCGTGGAGGGGATACACTTCCAAGTGGGAGCGTTGGTTCTTTGATAGTTGAAACTCCTGAAGAAAATCGTGATGAACCAACTGAGGAAGAAAAAGTTTTTGCTATTCAAGAAAAAGAAAAAGATAGACAAAGACGAGATTTAGAAGATTTGGATAGACAAAGATATTACAATGAAAAAATTGAAAAATATGGATTAGAATAATTTTCAAGGAAATTGTATGAAAAATGCATTTTTTGTTTTATTAGTTTTATTGTGTTCTTCATGTATAAAATCTAATCAGATTGGCAACATTGAAAGTCAAGATCGAGTGATGTTGCCTTCTAATAGCCAAGTAAGCTTTGAACAACAAGGGGCTTTTATTCAGCAGGAAATTCCCCAATCGAATGATAATCAGTATGAACAATATAATAGAAACTCTAGCTCATCAGATCTTTTTCAGAAAAGTTCTGGGTATTTTGGGGCAATTACAAGTGCCTCCAATAATATAAATAAAAATGGTTATCTTGGGGTCGTTTCCGGTATGTATTCTGGAGCGACCGCAAGTCGTTACGTGGGAGGTTTTTCTAAGGCATGCATGGGAACACAAAGTGTTGCCGGAACAGGATATACTGGGGGCAATGTCTCTATGGCTGATTTATCTTCGATGGCATCTGAGCAGTCATATAAAGCAGATAATGTTTCTTTAGTGACTGAATCTAACATTGGTAATGATGAGTATCCTAAAGCTTCATATGGTTGGGAAAATCCTTCGAAAAATCAAGCACAATTGGCAAATCCGGATTGTGAAAGAGCAGGAAATGAGATCGTTTTAGCAAAGCAGACTGAAGTTTTGGCTGATAAACTTTTTTATTATAGAAAAGCACTTAGATTGTGTCCTGAATCTGCTGAGTATCATAACGGACTTGGGGAGGTGTACTTAATATTAAATCGTAAGAATGATGCTGAGTTTGAGTTTAAGGAATCGCTTCGTTTAAACCCATTGTATCCAACAGCACAAAAAAATTTAAAAATATTAACGGGTAATTATTAAGGATTTATAAAAAAAGAGTGAGTATTATGAAAAAAATATTATTGGTTTTTGTTCTTTTTAATTTTGTATCATGCTTAAGTAATACAGGAGCAACATTAGGAAAAGCTAGTGGTGGCTTGGAAAATGATGAAGTTACTAACGCATCTAATGTAGAAGAAACTAATGCATTAAAAAGTTCTCAGGATAGAAATAATCCTATGTTGTATGAAAATACTGTTGTGGATGAAGATAAAGTAGAAGAAAAAAAGAGAGAAAATTTTATAGGAAAGTATAATGAAGATTATGATAGAAGCCAGCAAGTAGAGGCGTTAAGAGCAAAGGCAATTGATGCAAGAGTAGATAAAAGAGGAGTTATTATAAATTTATCAGATGCACTTTTTGGGTTTAATAGTGCAGAGCTAACAGTGGAGGCAAAGTTAGTTATTACTGAAATTGCTAAATTTTTTCAAACAGTTTCAAATGATTCTATTTTAGTTGAAGGGCATACAGATTCTGTCGGTACAGTAATGTATAATCAAAAATTATCTGAACAACGAGCAAGAAATGTTGTTGATGAATTAGTAAAAAATGGTGTTAGTCGTTCAAGATTAAAAGCTAAAGGTTTTGGAGAAAGCGATCCTGT
>CAZHFA010000046.1:4817-9496 GCA_964531865.1 uncultured Bdellovibrionales bacterium | reverse complement strand
TCGGACAAGAAATGGTTCTTGACGAAAATAATGAAAATTATCCAATTCCTGTGAAAAGAGATTTAGGAGGTCTAGTAGTTCAAGAATTAAAAATGATTCAATATCCAATGTTTGTTGATGTAAGAAATAATTCCATGAATCTTGATGCAGGAATCACTGCAGGCATCACCCAACTTACTTTAAATTGGCCAAATGAAATTTTAGTAGATAAAGAAAAAAACAAGGAAAGAACTGTAACTCCTTTGTTAAATAGCTCAAAGAAATCTTGGACATTAAACACAGAAGAAATTGAACCAAACTTTATTCTTTTTCCAAAATGGGGATTTAGGCAAACAGAGAAAAAAGGACCTTTTGCTTTAGCTTATATTATAGAAGGTGGCTTTGAATCATTCTTTAATGGAAAAGAAAATCCATTTTCAAAAAAAGAAAACACTGAAAATAATGAATCTAAAGATGAAAATAAAGAAAAGGAAATGGCAAATGGAGATGTGGTTTCTTTTATATCTCACTCCCCTAATTCTTCAAAAATTATTATTTTCGCATCAAATGAGTTTGTAGAAGATGGAACTTTAAGAATTTCTGCAAGTACAGGGGGAAGCCGTTTTATGAATTCACTACAAATCATAGAAAACACTGTCGATTGGTCATTGGAAGATAAAACGCTACTTAGTATTAGAGGAAAAACAAATTTTTCTGAAACGCTAACAACAATGTCAAAAGACCAAAAAGAATTTTATGAAGTGTTAAATTATTCTATTGCAATGCTTTTTTTAATCTTCAGTTATTTTATATATAAAATAAAAAAAGCATCAAACTTAAATCACTATAAAAAACTTTTTAGTTAAAATATAAAAGAGAGGAAAACAATGAATTTTGAAAAAATTTTAAAACTTACATTATTTTTACAAATAATTTTACTTATTTTTTTAACATATCCTTCTAATAAAAAAGAAGTACAAAATCTTTTTTTATCAACTTTAAATAAAGCTCAAATTGAAAAAATAGTACTTACAGAAAAGAAAAATAACATTACACTAGTAAAGAAAAATGATATTTGGACTTTAAAAGATAAGTTTGATTTTCCAGCAAATCAAGAAAAAATATCTAAAATCTTAGATGCAATTTTGGTACCTCAAAATCTAAGGCTTACAGGTAAAACAAATAATGCTTTAAAAAAATTTAAACTTGATGAAAATAATTACATAGAAACTATTGACCTTATCTCGAAAGATAAAACTGACACGCTAATTTTAGGAGATACTCCGGAGTTTAAAAAAATTTATATTCGAAATAAAAAAGATTCTAATAGTTATATTTTGGATTTAGCAAAGTTTGATCTTGATACAAATATCAAAAATTGGTATTTAAAAGATATTTTAGGAATAAATAAAAATTTAGTTAAAAGATTTGTTTTTTCAACATTCTCAATAATAAAAAAAGATAATGAGTTCGTAATCGAGAATGTAGACTCAATGAAAGATATAAAAAAAGAACCTTTTGATTTCCTTTTAAATCAATTATTCAATATTTCCTTTTTGGATATTATTAGTAAAAATAAGATAGATGATAAAACTCCATTGTTTACGATAGAAGTACAAAAAGAAGATAACACAAAAATGGTATTAAAGTTTTTAAAATCAAATGATCTTTATATTATGAAAATATCGACCATGCCATGGGATTTTTCCATATCAAAAAATTTATTTAACGCTTTAAATGATTATAAGTTATCTTCGTTTTTTTAGGTTGTAATTGTGGAGAATAAACCAAATGATTCGCAGGGATTTCGGCTCACCAAAGTACATATATACTATTTTTAAAGCCCCCCCCACGAACTCTTTGATTTATCATCCACAATTACAATTAAAAAAACTAAAACCAAAAAGGCAAATATCTAACATAATAAAATTACAATTTAAGGAATACAACATTTCTCACATTATAGCTTTTTTTAAATCCACTTTTTATTGCAAGTCTTTGTAAAATTCTTTTTTTATCCCTATATCCTAAAATGAGATATCTTATTTTTTTTTCTTCTACCATTCGTTCTAAATCACTTGGAGAAAGACTTATTTTATATTTCTTTTTTTCTTCCTTTGTTAACTTATGTACAATATTTACAGCAAAATGATTTTCTAATCCTGAAAAAGCCTCTATCTTTTTTAATCCTATCAAATAACCAGACCAAGAGGAAAAAATAAAATTTTTTTTCTTTCCCTCTTCTAAATAAATTTGTTCTGATAACTTAAATATTGAATCATCTAAACTTCTTGCACGCCACAATGTCGGAGTCCTTCTTGCAAAAACTCCAGAAACATTTTCTCCAGTAAAAAGATAACGATGAAATTCTGGCAAAGCCTCACAAAAAAATATGAAAAATAATACCATGGCTCCTACACCAAAAAATTTTTTATATAAATAACTTCTATTTTCAAAAATATAAATTATAAGAAATGGCACTACAACAACAAAATATTGGGAATAAACAGGAGTTGGAAGAAAAGAAATAAAAAACAATACTAAAACTGTTTGAAAATATATACTTTTAAAATTTATTTTTTTACAAAAAGAAATTGCAATTAAAATTACTAATTGAATACTGATTGCACCATTGTTTTTTCCTCCTTGAAAAAGAGAAAAAAAAGCAGTCATTTTTTGGGAAAATCCTGATATTAAACCATTTCTATTTCTTAAAGAATGATATGTTAAATTATTAAAAATAAATGTATCTGGATTAGAAATAAACATTAAAATTGAGGGAATAGTTGCTAAGAGGCATCCTAAAATAAAAATTTTTATATTTTTTCTTTTTTCATTTAGGCATAAATCTTTGTTAGAAAAAATTTGATATAAAAAAATTATTCCACAAATAATTAAATAACTTCTTATTTGAAAAGATAGAGCAAAAATAAAACCTGCTAAAAAATATTTGTATTTTATTTTTGAATCAAACAACTGTATCGATAATAAAAGAAAAAAACATGATAAAGAATAATTTTTTATACTAGAAAAATAAGCAATAACTAAATCTGTACAAGCAAAAACAATAATTGCAAACAATCCACATATATTATTTCGCTTTAATGAAACAATATTAAAAATAATACTAGAAATCCCTGCACATATTAAAGCAGAAAAAATTCTTAATATTTCCCAAGATTCTCCAAAAACATAAATCCAACTTGCTAAAAAATATGGATATAAAAAAGCTTGCGGATAAAAAAAATCTTTATAAGGAACCTTTCCATTTAAAATTGCTTTAGCACTATAGGCAAAATAGCCCTCATCTCCAGTAATAAAACGCAGTTTTACATTAACAACATAAAAATATATTAGTGAAATAAAAAAAACTAAAACAGAAAATAGCAACCTATTTTTATTTTTCATCTATTTTTCTTTTATGACAATCCTTAGTACAAGAGGAACAATTTGGCTTTTTATATTTCCCTTCTTCATATTCATCAAGAGCTCTTTTTACAGCTTCCCAAGCCAACATTGCACATCTTATTCTTGCTGAAAAGTTTTTAACTCCAGACAATGCTACGATATCTCCAAGCTCTTCAAGATCTTCCTCACTTTTTTCCCCCTTTAACATATTTTGATAAAGAGAAAATAAATTCTTAACTTCATCTATGCTTTTTCCCTCTAACAATTCACACATCATAGAAGCTGAAGCCTGACTAATTGAACAACCTTTACCAGAAAAAGCTATTTTTTTTATTTTTTCATCTTCTATTTGAATACATAAATCTATTTGATCTCCACAAAGAGGATTAAATAGCTTTGCTTCTGCATCTGGATTATTTATACACCCAAAACAACGAGGATTTTTAGAATGATCTATTATAAGATCTTGGTATAATTCTTCTAAGTTTGACATCTATTCCTTTAAGATTCATTATAAAAAAACAACCAAAATAAGATAATACGTAATTTTTTAATAATCAAGATAAGGATTAAAAGGCTTTATGAAAATACAAAATGATGATTCATGTCTTCTATGTGGAAAAAACAATGAATATGGGTTAAAGTTACATTTTGATATTGATAAAGAAAATCAAGTCGCAAATGCAAAAGTTATCATACCCAAAAAGTTTAATGGCTTTAATGGAGTAGTTCATGGGGGAATTACTTGTGCACTTTTAGATGAAATTGGCTTCTATGCATGTAGAACACTAGATGTAATAACCGTTACGATGTGTTTAAATACAAGATTTAAGAAACCTGTTCCAATAGAAACTGAACTTTTACTTTGTGGCAAAATTGTTAAAAAACGTTCAAGAAGTATAACAACATATTCTGAAATTTTATTAAATAATGAAGTTCTTGCCTCTGCAGAAGGAGAATTTTTTATAAAAAAATAACAAAACAATCACAGCAAAATATGACATATGGCAAAAAAATAAAAAAATGCCTCTTTTTTGCACGCCTAAAAATTATCGTATTCTGCTATGCGTTTACAATTATAAATATTTTGTATGCCTAAAAATTATCCTCTTCTGCTATGCGTTTAATATTATAAATATTTTGCACGCCTAAAAATTATTGTCTTCCGCTATGCGTTTACAATCATAAATATTTTGCACGCCTAAAAATTATTGTCTTCTGCTATGCGTTTACAATCATAAATATTTTGCATGCCTAAAAATTATCGTTGCTCTGAAAGAGCAAAGTTAATA
>CAZHFA010000046.1:0-4717 GCA_964531865.1 uncultured Bdellovibrionales bacterium | reverse complement strand
ATAAATATTTTGCATGCCTAAAAATTATCGTTGCTCTGAAAGAGCAAAGTTAATATTTTTGTATGCTAAATGTCCCCGCTCCAAAGGAGCCAAACTACGTAGCCCAGGGTTTGCATCTCTGTAAGAGATGCTACCCTGGGGCTACCCTGGGGGTCCATGATTCCTTCCTCCCTCGCAGGCTGAAAGTCTGCGGACAATATAATTAAAAATCTAATCAATTGGCAAGAATTTTGCTTTTATATGTTTCGAGTTGTTTTTTTTAGGAAAATTTTTCCATTGCAAAAAAAATAAAAAGAGGAATTATGAGATTAGAATCAGCATTGTATTCAAGTTCACAAGGTCTTCAATCCCATGGTGATGCATTATCTGTCGTGGGTGATAATGTATCTAATGCAAGTACAACTGGATATAAAGCGTCAAGAGCAGAATTTGCCGATCTTTACGCTGAAGGAATTGATCATACACGATCTGGTGCAGAAGAATCATCAGGAAATGGCTCTCTAATAAGTGATGTAAAATCAGTCTTTGAAGGAGGAACTATCGAATATACAGGCCGTTCTCTTGATGCTGGTATAGATGGAAACGGATTTTTCGTCTTATCCGATGGAACAAAAACTTATTATTCTCGTGCAGGAAATTTCTCACTAAGCAGTGATGGAACTGTTATAAATTCTGATGGATTAAAACTTCAAGGATATGTTGGAGATGATGCAACGACTCTTTCTGACATAAAAATATCTAATGCATCTTTATCAGGAACGGCAACAACATCATTAAATCTTTCAGGAAATATTTCTTCAGAATCAAAAATAACTTCAGTTATTGAAAATCCACAAACATTTTCTCAAATAAACTCTGCTGCATCTTTCATTGCAGGTGATATCTCCGTATATGATAGTTTGGGAGCAAAACATAGCATTACTCTTGCGTTTTATAAAACAGATACCAATCAAGTAACAGCACAAGCTTATATAGATGGTGGAGATGTGGGAGGAGAAAAAGGTGTACCAACTGCAATTGGAAAACCTACTACGTTAACTTTTAATGGGGATGGAACTCTTTCAAGTGAAAATACAAATTTACAGCTTGATATGGCATATTCTAACGGAGCAAGTGCGGGAAACATTGCACTTGATTTATCAAACTTTACTCAATACGCTTCAACTTCTTTAATATCTTCAATAAATCAAAATGGAACTTCATCTGAAAATATAAAATCTTATACTTTTAGTGATGATGGAAATTTTTATGCAGTTTTAGAAGATGATACAACAGTAAAAGTTGCATCTGTGGCTCTTGCTAACGCTGTTAACAACGACTCATTTGTAAGAACAGGAGATACGCTTTATTCATATTTAGGAGACTCATCAAATATCACGACAAATAAAGCAGGAACTGGTGGGCTTGGAAGTATAAAATCTTCATCACTTGAAGCCTCTAATGTTGATATTGCAAATCAATTCGTAAATATGATCTTATATCAAAGAGGATATCAGGCAAACTCTCAAGTTTTTAGCACCGCAGGAACTCTTATTGAAAACACATTAGCATTACTTAATGGATAAATAATTTAATTTTTAATTAAATTTTTATATATATTATAAATTTTTTCTGCAGACAAATTCCAACTAAGAGTCATCAACTCATCTTTAGCTTTTTTTATAAGATTTTTTCGTTCCTTTCTGTTTTTTAATAAAAAAATTATATACTCCCCTATTTTCTCACTATCCCAATAATCACACTTTAATGCACTTTTAATAACTTCACTTACCCCAGATTGCTTCGATACGATTACTGGCACATCGTAATTTATCGCCTCCAAAGCGACTATTCCAAAAGGTTCAGAAAATGATGGCATAACAAAAACATCTGCTATTGAAAAAACTTTTTTTACTTCACTTGATGATAAAAAACCTGTGAAAATAAAATATTTATCTAATCCCATATCGAAAACCTTTCTCATCATATGCTCAATAAGATCTCCGGTCCCTGCCATAATAAAACGAACATTTTTTATTTCTTTTATAACTTTCCTACTTGCATCTATAAAATATTCAGGGCCTTTTTGGCGTGTAATTCTTCCAAGAAAAAGAATAAATTTATATTTTTTAAAATTTTTATCTAATACATATTTTTCTTTTTTAAAAAAAATTACTGCATTATAAACAACTTTAATTTTTCTCCCATCAACTTTGTGTTCTCTTTGTATAATACTTTTTGTATACTCGCTAACAGCAATAACTTGATTAGCAAAATTAACACCTATATTTTCAATTTTATTTATAAAAAAATTATTCACCTCTCCAGATCTATCATATTCCAAACTATGAATATGCAATACTAATGGGACTTTTAAAATTTTTGAGAGCACAACTCCAGGTAAAATTGTCATCCAATCATGTACATGAATTAAATCAAAATTTTTATCATGAAAAAATTCTACTACATTAGAAGCATACCGAATAACTTCTAATGATAATTTATTGTTTTTTATAAATTCATCAAAATTAAATTCAATATTTTCTTTTAATTTCTCAAAACCCGCTCTTTCTCCATTTGAAAATAATCTATTTCTAAGATTTCTAAAAAATTTTTTATCATCATTTTCCAATTCATATGGATTTAAATAATACGGAAATATTATTTTAGTAATACACTTTAATTTTTGTTTATCAATTTTTTCAATTTCAAGTCTTGGCTCTAATAAATTAAAATGCCCCGCATCCTCATCCCCATAAATACGCGGGACTACAAATGTTAGCTTGATATCAGAAAATTTTGACAATGCTTTAGTTAATCCTTCACAGGCTGTTCCAAGCCCTCCATTTATGTGCGGTGGATATTCCCAACCAAGCATTAAAATTTTCATTACATAATTTATCTTTTAATTTAAGCAAAGTTCCTTATAATCTTTCCTCTTAGCAAATACTGAAAAACCAGAATCTTTTGTATTCATATTTTTAATATCATCCTCATTAGTTGTTTTTTTAAAATTTTCAAAAAACACTCTACACCATTTTTTTTGAGTTAACATCAATCTTACAAAAGATGAAGAATTGTGCCATAAGATTGTATTAGGACGAACTATTTTTAAATAGTCCTGCCAATTTTCCGCCCCTTTGTTAGCTATCAAATATTTTTTCATAACTTTAGGTGAATTTACATTTGTTCTTCCATCAACTGGCACCTTTAAAGATGGCTCACCTTTTTCATTTACAAAACTATAAATTACATATCCTCCTTCTGTAAAACCATTTAAAAGAGGGGCTTTTAATTTATTATCTTTTATAAATGAGACTGCTTTAACAGGGGTAAACTCTTCATCCAATTTCTCTTTCCAAAAAGACCTACTCTCCACAATTATCAAACAAAGTAAAAGAAATGCTGTTCCAACACCATTTAAATAATTTGCATATTCTCTAAATTTATCAATGGATATTGAGAAATTAAAAACCTTTTTTCCTCTATCAACACTCCATAAAGAACAGATTGAAAAGCCTAAAATAATAGTTGCAAAAGGTAAAAATTTTACTACCGTTAATGCTCCAAAAAAGATTGTAAAAATTGCCAATAATTTTAATCTTGATAATTCTTTAGAATAAAAATGTAAAAACATTAAAAATAAAAATGTAAATATTACTAAAAATCCTACTCCATAACTTTCTATCATTGCAGGTTTAAATTCAACTATTCCCGAATATAAAAAAGGATGATTTGTTTTTGAAAAAAAAGTAATCCATTCTTCTCCATAATAGGGCGTTAGTAATGTGCCCAAAAATGGTATTAGGATTAGCTTATAAGTGTTTTTATTAAAGCCATTAAATCCCCACAATGTAAAGACAAATAAACCTATAGCAGTTGTTAAATGAGAGTTTGCCCAAAGAGAAAAAATAATAATTGTTTGTAAATATATTCTTTTATTCCAACCTTTTTTATAAACTTTATCTGACAAATAAAGTGCCCATACAAAACAAAACCATGCTATAAGTTGCGGCCTTAAAGTGTAATGTTGTAAGAAAGAAGCCAATGTACAAAGAGCGACAATAGATCCAAAGAAAAAATCTTTTGATGTTTTTTTAAAAACATATACAAGAGAAAAACCAATTAAAAGCCCCCAAAAAAGTTTTAATATCAAAAGCCCACTTATACCAAAATATCTATCAATTAAAGTAAAAATTATTTCTGGCAACCAAGAATATGCTCTAAATACACCCTGAGAATATAGGTTCCAATAATCTTGGTGTGGAAAACCATGAGCTAAAGTCCATCTTCCAATCGCAATATGCCACCACAGATCTGGATCTACTATTGGACCACAAATATTTAATGATAATAAAAGCACAATAAAAAATATACAAATATAAACCATTTTCTTCTCGCTTAAAATACACAACTTGTTTATGCATAATGGTTAAGATAAAGTAATAATTAAACAGATTCATTTTTCTTATTTTTTTTTGTTTATGCAAGGTTTAAAAATGTTATTGCTAGTTATTTTGGGTTTTATGTTAAGCTTTACAGCATCTCAAGCTTTTTCATGTCCAATAATTGTGCCAAGATTTGTGGATTATAATTGTAACCAAGAAATAAAAATTGTGTTTATCGGAGATAGTTTTGTAAGAGGTATTGGGGATACAAATAATAAAGGTGGCTATGTATTAAAATTAAAAGAAGACTTTAATGATAGAGGGGTTGTAGTTACAAAAGTAGGATTTGC
>CAZHFA010000045.1:0-9543 GCA_964531865.1 uncultured Bdellovibrionales bacterium | reverse complement strand
TTACTCTTAAACCAATCTTCAAGACCTGATAAATCTTTTTGTGCCTTTATATTTTCATAAGTTCTTGTTACAAAATGTGATCCTGAATTAAAAATTATACTTCCACCTCTCATTAAAAATTGATCTATTGCATAGATTGATTTTTCATCTAAATTTTTTGGAGCATTTACTATGAGAATATCAATATCTTCTGGAACCATACCTACAGACAAATCAAGGACTTTAGTCTTATACGTTTCCTGCAATTTTTGAATTAGAAGTTGAAAGCTTTTTCCAGTCTTTTGAAAAGATTGCATATTCATTTCTGGTCTTGGAGAACTGATTCCTACTGTTTTTATGAATCCTTTTGAAAATCTTTTTAGTGTATTTTCTATGCTCTTTCTTAGGCTTTCTTTCTGAAAATCTGTCGGAAGTGTAACAGCATATTCCTCTTTTCCATTATTTAATACCATGTAAAAATAAAAAGCCTGTGTACTTAAAAGACTTCCTACCATAGGTTGGAATCCATATTTGTCATAAATTTCTTTTGCAATTTTTTTATCAGGCGTGATAAATTCAAAATTAAATTTACCATTAGATTGATTTTTTAACTCATTTAATATGTCTCTTAAATCGCCTTTTAGAACAGATAATGCTTTGGGTAAAAGAGCATCATGAGAAATATATGCCTTAAAATTTATATTTCCATTTAATTCAGATAAAAGTGTACTAATATCTTTAAATTCATAAAGTACTTTTTTTATAGATCTTGTAATATCATATTCTGGATTTTTTAATAAAACATCTATATGAGTTTCATCATTAACTTTTACTTCAATTAAATCTTGAAAATTTAAGACTTCATATTTATCCCCATATTCGATAAGTATATCAAAATATGAGTTAACTAATGATGCTTCGTATTTATCACCTACTTGAAAAGGAATAGGTTTTATCCCATATTTTGAATTTGCTAATTTTTCTGCTTCCGGAGAATCTTTTGGGTCTATAAATTCAATATCGATTTTTCCATCTCCTACAATTTTGTATTCTTTTATTAAATCTTTTAATTGCGGAATAAGTGGAGATAAAAGAGGGTGAGTTCTTTTACTAAAATAGCCTCTAATTAGAAGCGGTTCTTCAAGATTGCTAATAATATTTTTTGTTGCAGATGAAATGGAATATCTATTATCTTTTGTTAAGTCTATTCTTAAGCAGTTTATGAAAGTTATACAGAAATTTAAAACAAGTACATTGGAAATTATTAAAAATATCATCTTATTTGATTGAAGATGGCTTTTGTTTTTATCCCAAGATAAATTTTTTAATGTGTAAAGATTAAGTGAAAGAAAAATTATGGATAAAGATATATAATAATAAACATCACGGATATCTAATACTCCCTTTGTAATCGATTCAAACCTTGAACCACTACCAATAAGCCTAAAAATATCTGCAATGTTATTACTAAAAAATGCGGTAAAAAAATTAGAGCCAATTAAATAAAAAATGGATAAAATTAAAATTGACATAATTAGACTAACAATTTGGTTGTCAGTTTTTGCACTAATATAAAGTCCTACAGAAATATAAAAACTTGCAAGAAAAATAGAAGCCACATATGCTCCAATAACAGGGCCCATATCTAATGCTCCCATGAAATGAACTGTAGTTGGAATTCCTATTGTCATAAAGAGACAAATCATAACAAGTGTAAGGGAAGCGAAAAATTTTCCTAACACATAAGTTAACCTTTTTTGTGGATTACTGAAAAGAACTTCAATAGTTCCTGTCCTTTTTTCTTCACTCCACATTTTCATTGTTAAAGCTGAGACTAGGAATATAAGTAAAATTGGTAACCATTCAAAAAGTGGTTTTATGTCCGCAATATTTCTTGCAAAAAAACCTTCAACCCAAAAGAATGAAAATAAACTTACTGCTAAAAAACAAAATATAAAAATATATGCTATTGATGAGGAAAAAAAAGATTTTAATTCCTTATTATATATGTGTAAAAAATTTTTATTCATATCCTTACCTTGTAACCTCTTTAAAAATATTGTCCAAAGAATTTTCTTTTAAATAAATTTCATAAATTGGAAGATGCATTGAATTTAAAAGATTTGTCATGTTTTCTAAATTGAAATCTTTTGTATCTTTAGTAAAAATCTGGCATTTAAAAAAATCAGCATTTTCATCAAGTACTAAAATTTCTTTTTCGATCTTTATAATTTTTGATAATTCTTTAAAGAATTTTTCGTTATAGTGAGTTTTTAATATTATTGAATCAACTTTCTTTAATTCATTTAGTGGTTCATCTTTTACCAATTTTCCATTTGACATTATTAACACTCTATTACACATCGCTTCAACTTCCTGAAGAATGTGAGTTGAAAGAATAATTGTAGAAGTTTTACTAAGTTCTTTTATTAGCTTTCTAGTTTCATGAATTTGTTCCGGATCTAAGCCATTTGTGGGTTCATCTAAAATAAGTATTTTAGGATTTCCAAGGATAGCTTGTGCGATTCCCACTCTCTGTCTAAATCCTTTTGAAAGAGTGTTTATTGAAGACAATATATGTTTTTCAAGAGAAGCTTTTTTAATGACGTTTTTTAGCGATTCGTCAAGTTCTTTCCCATTAAGTCCTTTTAATTCTCCAATAAATGATAAATATTCAATAACAGTGAGTTCCTGATATGTTGGGCAGTTCTCTGGCAAAAATCCGATTAACTTTTTTGCATCTATCGGATTTTTTAGTATATCAATGTTATCGATTGTAATTGTTCCACTGCTTGGTTCTAAAAGAGAAGTAAGCATTTTCATAATCGTTGTTTTTCCAGCCCCATTATGCCCAAGAAGTCCAACGATTTGCCCTTTTTCTATTTCAAAAGATACGTTATCTACAGCTAAAAAATTATTGTAATAACGACTTAGATTGTTAACTTTTATCATAATAACCTCAAAATTTAAGAAACTTATATAGTCTTCTTAATAATGTAAAAACTATTAAACAGATTTACATTTTATGAAAAAATTCGCTTATCGTCTAGAGGGGTTTTATAAGAGAAAATATAATAAGAATAAGAAGGTAACATCTTAAAAAGTTTAATCATTTTAATAAAGCACATAACCTTTATTTTTTGCTTTAGAAGTTTAAAAAAACAACCGACATTCTTTTTGTAACACAGATAATGTTTTTTATGTATTGGAGATAACTTTAAGATGTATACAAAAAACGCTCATGATCAGTATAAAACAATTCAAGTAACGACTGTAGATAGAGGAAGATTACTTCTAATGATGTATGAAGGGGCTATAAAATTTTTAAAGCAAGCAAAGAACGGAATCGAAGAGGGAGATATAGTAAAATTTTGTAGATTTTTAAGCAAAGGGCAAGCGATAATTGCAGAACTAATGAATACGCTTGATTTTGAAAAAGGTGGAGAGATAGCAAAAGATTTAGATAGACTATATGATTTTATGATGTTTTATTTAACAGAAGCTAATCTTCATAGAGATCCGCAAAGAGTTGCTAAGGTGATTTCTTTAATTGAAACTATTTATTCTGCATATAAAGAGATAATAGAAACAAATAAGGTTCAGGATATGGATATGCAAAAAGAATCTTCTAACAATCCAAAGGTTGGAGATTCAGTAAGAAAAGTTGAGATTTCTTTGTAAAGAAAAAATTTAAGAAAAATTTTTATAATAAAATTTCTTCGATATTATTGCATTCTTCCTTTATCAATTCATCATCAAAATTTAATTCTTTCATTAAAAATTTGCATAGTGATAACGCTACGGCAAACTCTCCAGAAAATGCTAATTGTAATTTTTTAGATTGGTTATTTAAAATTTTAGCTTCACTTAAATATTGCGTGTGAGCCAAAATACGTATTTGAGGATTTATTGAATAAACAAACCTTGCTAACTCTTTTGATGGTGCAAGAGATGTTGATATTATAAAAGCTCTTGCATATTCGATTCCTGCTTTATGTAAAATTTCCCTATTATTTGCATCTCCGTAGAGTGCTTGGATTTTTTTATCATGTTTTAATTTTATCGCTCTTACTGTATCAATATTCATTTCTATAATTACAATATTAAAGCCATTTTTACTTAAAATTTTTGTTAAACATTGTCCGACTGGACCAAACCCTACAATAATAATTTTATGAAAATTATCTTCAACGTTAATTATTGTATCGTTTTCAAAAGCGTTTTTTTCTTTAATTCCAATTTTGTTTAAACAACGTAAAATGAAATTTATATTTTTATATAAAATTGGATTTAATGTAATTGAAATGATTGAAGTTGTTATTATTGCATTAGCAATAGAGGCGGAGAATAGATTTAATGTTATTCCAAGAGAAGCTAAGATAAATGAAAACTCCCCGATTTGAGCTAAGGATACACCTATTTCAACGGATTTTTTTAATGGCTGTTTTAAAAAGAATAGCATAATAAATGTGGCAATTATTGGTTTACAGATTATTACTAAAAGAAGAGTTGTTAAGCAAAATTTCCAATCTTCTAAGATAAAACTAGGATTAAATAACATTCCAATTGATAAAAAAAACAAGACTGCAAATGTATCTTTTATCGGCAATGCTTCAGCTGTAGCTCTAGTTCCAAAATCTGATTGTCCTACAAGCATACCTGCTAAAAATGCCCCTAAGGCCATCGAAGCACCAAATAATTTTGTTGATAACACCGCAATTCCAAGGGCAATTACTAATATTGCTAATGTAAAAAGGTCTCTTGAGCCAGTTCTTGCAATAAATATTAGAACTGAAGGTAAGATTTTTTTTCCAATAAATAAAATGCAAAAGACTAGTAATGTGACTTTTCCAATAGTCATTAGTAATAGCGTAACAATTTGAGACGTATTATCAATTAAGGTTAAACATTCTGGAATAAGGACTAAAGCAAAAATTGTAAAAAAATCTTCAACAATTAACCATCCAATGGCGATATGTCCTGTCGGGGTATGTAGGGTTTTATTGTCTGATAGTACACGCATTAAAATAACAGTACTAGCTATAGAAATTGATATTCCAAAAAGAACAGAGCTTTTAAAAGGAAGGTCAAAATATCTTCCAATAAAAGTTCCTAAGGTTGTCATTAAAGATATTTCAATAAGGGCTCCAGGAAGAGAAATTTTTTTTACAGAAAGTAAATCTTTGGGATGAAAGTTTAGACCAATGCTAAACATTAAAAGAATGATTCCTATTTCTGCTAATTGTTTTGCTAGTTCATCATTTATTACGATTCCAGGACTATAAGGACCGACTATAAAACCTGCAATAAGATACCCAATAATTGGAGATAGTTTTAATTTTTGGGTTATAAATCCAAAAAAAAGTGCCAAAAGTAAGCCTAATGTGATGCCAAGAATAAATTCAGTGTTGTCCATATATTTTTTATGAAATGATATATTTCTAATTAAGTTAGATTAAAAATATAGCCTTTTATATTCAAAAATTTTAAGATTATTTTAACTTGTATGACTTTATAAGTTTTCTAACTAACACGTTATGCTCTGTTAAATTCTTTGAAAATAAATGGTTTTTTTTATCCCTATAGTTTAAGACATAATAATAATATTTATGTTTTTCTGGTGTAATGACTGCTAAAAGAGATTCTAAAGAAGGGGATGCAATGGGAGTTGGAGGAAGCCCTAAAAATTTTCTAGTATTAAACTTATTATCTTTATCATCTAAATTAGCTTTACTAATATTTCCCTTATAATTTTTTATACCATAAATTATTGATGCATCTATTCCAAGTGGCATATTGGCTTTTAATCTATTCCAAATAACACCAGAAATTTTTGTGCGTTCTTTAGGATCTGCACTTTCAAGCTCTATTAAGGAAGCAAAGGCTACGGCTTCATCTAAAGATAAATTCATTTGTGATATGTTTTCGATATAATCAGAGGGGAGTTTTTTAAAAAATGTGTCAATCATTTTCTCGATAACCTCCCTTGATGAGGGAAATTTTATAAATGAATATGTCGAAGGAAACAAAAATCCTTCAATGGAATTATTTTGTATATGGTATCTTTCTAATAATGAATTATCATGTAAAAAAGAAAAACAATTTTTAAATGAATCAATATTTGAGTCTGATATCTTTTTACAAATTTGTTTATAATTAAAGCCCTCCGGAATGGTAATTTTTAATACTATAGGTTCAAAAACTTTCCCTGATTTTATTGTGTTATCTATATTAAATGCTGTTATTTCCCCATCAAAAAGATATCTTCCAGATTGATATTTTGTATAATTTGAAAAAAATTTAACCCATAAATAAAAGATAAAATAGTTATCAATAATTTTTGATTTTTCTAAATTTTTTGAAAATTGCTTTAATGATTCATCTTTGTTTAATATTATTTCTGTTTTAGAAATTTTAAATATTTTTTGAGGATAAATATCTTTTAAATATTTATAGGAATAAAAAGATGTAATGCTAGTAATAATAAAAAAAATTATTATGCAGATAAAAATTGTTAATATGCTTTTTTTGTTCATTTGAAAAAAAATAACATAATATAAAAATTTTAAAATAGATAATTTCTTAAGAAAGAAATAAAAAAAATAAAATATAAAATGATGATAAATTAAAAATCGATAAGAAAGTGAGTGTCAAACAGATCTTGACGATGAGTGCAGTAAAAGATCGTTAAAAAGGAGAACAATGATGAAAAAGCAAAAAACGACCTTTTAGTGCACCCATCTAAGGCAAAAAATATGATGTCTTTAAAACCAATAAAAAAATTTAAAAGTCATAAAAAAAACCTCAACATCATGCCCCAAGGAAAACCAAAAGTTAACCCAATTTAAAACCTAAAAAAACATTCTGCCCGACACTCTGTAAGGTATGATGTGAAAGATATGAAAAAGTTGCTTTTTTTATGAAAAAATTATTTAAAACTTTTAAAATAAAATCTTGTCAATATCGTTTAAAATGCTTATCCTACAAAACAGGCCTAAGTGTTTTATATAAAAACTCAACCTATTGAAACAACTACATATTTAAGATGCTAAAGTGAAAAATCTAAAAATTTTTATAACCATAATATATTGCTTGCTTTGTGTAAATGTTTTATCCGCAGATGAATTTTCATCGACATTTGATAGAACAAAATCTAAGGTTGGCTTTTATCTTTATGATTTAAATTCCAATCGTGTTGTTTCATCATATAAGGATACAAGAGCATTAAAACCAGCTAGTCTTCTTAAAATTGTGACATCATATGCTTCATTAAAAGTGTTAGGAAATGAGTACACGTTTAGTACTAAAATTTATGTTGAGGGAAGAAAAAAAGATTATGTTAAAAGATTGATTGTCGTAGGGGGAGGAGATCCTTCATTTGATATAAATTCCTTATGGGAAGTTGCTAGGCAGGTAAAAGAAGCGGGAATAAATGAAATTGGCAAGGTTGTCTTAGATAATTCTTTTTATAGTAATAATAACTTAGAGCGTGAGGGACAAAGAGCTTATCAGGCAGTTGCCTCTTCTATTTCTTTAAATTATAACTCTGTAAAGATTAATGTTTGTCCGAATGTTATAGGGCATTCTGCCATTATTACTAATTCTCCATTTGAGTATCAAGTTAATTTTAATGGGAACATAATTTCTAATCAGAAAAAAAATTATTATTCTATAGATGAGTCCTTAGATGTACCAAATGCATATAATGTGTCAGGCAGTATAAGGAGTGATATTCCTTGTGAATCTTTTTATCGGAATGTAAAAGATCCCTTGCTTTACTTTACTCAAGTTTTTTACAAATTTTTGTTGTATCTTGATATTGATGTTTCCTCTAAGTTTTTATCTGGTATAAAGGGGGATAACGCAGAATTATTATTTGATTACAGGAGTAAACCGTTAAAAGAAATTTTAATAGGATTAAATCATTATAGTACAAACGTTACAGCGAATCATTTAGTCTATGCTTTAGGTGATTATGGCGTAGGGGCAAGTTTTTTAAATGGTCTTCAAGTCTTAAATAAAGTGATTAAGGATTTTGGATGCGGTGGGGAATGTCGTGTATATGATGGGTCTGGATTAGATCATAATGATTTTATTTCATCAAAAACTTTGGGAAATATATTGGTTAGGATATCTAAAGATCCTAGCATTGCAGTCGAGTTTGAAAGTTCTTTACCAACGATGAGTAAGAGTGGAACTTTAAAGAGAATAAAATATTTACCATCATCAGTAATTCTACGTGCAAAAACTGGTACAATAGATGGAGTAAGAGGTTTGGCTGGTTATATATATTCTCAAAAAGGGAAAAAGTATGTTTTTGTGTTGATGCAAAACAATACGACATATCAAACTGCGATGAATTTAGAAAAGAAAGTAATTAATTTAATAAATAATAGGATAAATAGGTAATATGAAGAAGGGGATTATTTTTATTGTTATAATGTTGTTTGCTATTTTTGATGTATCTGCGGATCCTCAATCTTTTGTTGTTCCAAATTCATTAAAGGGAAGAGTTAATTTTTGGGTTGGCGTTTTTACAAAGTATGGAAGACATCACTATGTTATTCATCATAGAGCATTTCCTCAAGTTGTTTTTAAAGTTTTAAATTTTAATCCATATGCGAGTACGATGTCAGCAGTGCAATTGGAGAGATATAAAGAGCGGATCAAAAGTCAAGAAGTAAAAAAAATTTTAGATATTGCAAAAAGATTTAGTTTGGGATACTCCCCAAGAAATGGCTATGAAAATGAAATCTGGAATAAACTTATAAAATTACCAGGGGGAAAATCAAATTTTGGAAAAGTATATAAGGATAAGCTTGTAAGAGCTCAAGCTGGAATAAAAGAAGAATTTTGTGAAGCTATAAAACGTTCTGGAAAATATATTGGAATTATGGAGAAGATTTTTGTTCAAGAGTATCGTTTACCAATTGAGCTTACCAGACTACCTTTTGTTGAGTCATCATTTAATTATAAGGCTTATAGCTCGGTTGGTGCTGCAGGAATTTGGCAGTTTATGCGTAGAACAGGAGTTTCTTTAGGAATGACGGTAAATAATGCTATAGATGAAAGGCGAGATCCTATTGTCGCTACTAGAGCTGCGGCAAAATATTTAAAATCTAATTATTCAAGATTGGGTTCTTGGGCATTGGCAATTACTGCATATAATCATGGAGCATCAGGAGTTGCAAGAAAGGTAAGAGAGTATGGAAGTAAAGATATTGCATATATTGTTGAACATCCAAATAAAAGGCTTTTAGGTTTTGCCTCAAATAATTTTTATGCAGAATTTTTAGCGGCGTTAGAAGTTTATAAAAATAGAAAAAGATATTTTCCTAATATTTCGCAAGATAATCAATTAAGTTTTTTTCAATATCCACTTCATTACCCGATAAAAGTATCAGAAGTTTCAAGGAGATTTAACATTAGTATTGAAGAGTTGCAACAGTATAATTATGCTCTTACAAGTAAGACATTAGCTGGTTATTATATGATTCCAAGAGGATATAAAATCAAGCTTCCAACAAGATTAGATAAATCGGTATCATTATTAAATACGCCTGA
>CAZHFA010000044.1:7627-9754 GCA_964531865.1 uncultured Bdellovibrionales bacterium | reverse complement strand
GGGTAACCCACATACTACACCCGCTATTTGCAGGCTGTAAGTCTGCAATAATAGAAAAAAATGACACATTTTTTTGTTTTAAGTACTTTTAAGCCTGTTTTTTAAAATTATAAATTTTTTGCTAATTGGATACATCCTTCATTGATTTTTCATTCTTATTGATATCAATTTATAAATTTTATACTATAAAGTTTTACATGACATATTGTATTTTTCTTATTTTATTAAAAAAATTTTATGAAAAAACCTAAGTGGTTTAAAACAGCAAAAATTGGCTCTAGCAATTTTATTGAATTAAAAAATATTATTAGTAATCGTCATCTTTGCACAGTTTGCCAAGAAGCAAAATGTCCAAACATAGCAGAATGTTGGCAAAACAAAACTGCAACCTTTATGATTTTAGGTGATACTTGTACAAGAAATTGTGCTTTTTGTGCAATAAAAAAGACAAAAGATTTTTCTTCTCTTTTACCTCCATCAAAAGAAGAAATAGAAAACATCGCACAAACAATTTTTGAACTAAAACTACATCACGCTGTAATAACCACTGTAACACGAGATGATTTAACCGATGGGGGAGCAAAACATTTTTATGACTTATGCGTGAAAATTCATGAACTTTCACCAAACTGCTCAATTGAATTATTAATTTCTGATTTACAAGGAAATATTGATGCCTTAAAAATAATTTTAAAAGCTCCTATAAAAATTTTAAATCATAATATAGAAACTGTACCATCTCTTTATGCCACAATAAGACAAATGGCAAATTACGAAAGATCACTAAAAATTTTGAGTGAATCAAAAAAAATCTTGCCAAATATAAAAACAAAATCTGGTATGATGCTTGGACTTGGAGAAAGTGAAGAAGAACTTTTTAATACTATGGACGATTTAAGAAAAATAAATGTTGACATGTTAACCTTAGGACAATATTTACAACCAAGTAAAAATCAAGTTCCAATAAAAAAATTCATAACTCCAGAAAAATTTAATGAATATAAAAAAATTGCTTTAGAAAAAGGCTTTACATTTGTTGAATCTGGCCCAATGGTAAGAAGCTCTTATCACGCATCTTTAGGCGTTTTATAACTTTAACGCTCTAAAATATATTTATATCGATATAAATTTACCATCATCATATGCAACTAAAATTTTTGTGGCAAACTTAGTAAAAATTCCATTTTCAATTACTCCAGGAATTGAATTTATTTTATTCTCTAATGAATCAATAATCTTATTAAAATAAACATCTAAAATTAAATTTCCAGACTCCGTTATAACTTCTCCATGTTTTTTTTCTGCCATACGAAGTGATAAACTTTTTATATCAAAATTTTCTTTTAATATTTTTATTGCTGTATTCATTGCAAATGGAGAAATTTCAATAGGAACAAATGATTTTTGTGCAATATTTTTAACAAATTTTGAATCATCAACAATCAAATAATATTCTTTTGCACTACTTGCTAAAATTTTTTCTCTTAGCATTGCTCCACCTTTCCCCTTTATCGCCCGCCTTTTACTATCCACAGCATCTGCACCATCAAACGCAAAATCTATTTTAGAAGGAACCACATCCGATAACACACAAAACCCTAACGATTCACAAAGTCTCGATGTCGAAAATGATGTTGAAATAACACCAACATTTAATTTTTCTTTTTGCATTTTTTTAGCAATTTCCTTTATGGCACTTTCAACAGTTCTACCTGTACCAACCCCGATAACACAATCTTTTTTTATTTTTTTTGCGATTTCTTTTCCTAAAATCTCCATTGGTTCCATAAAAATCCTTTTGTTTTTTTATACAAAATAATCTTAAATATTTTTTTATTCATTTTTAAATTTAAAAATGGATTTTCTTTCTGTCCATCTTGCTTTAAATTGTTTTCTTATCTCTAATGCTCTTTTAAAAAGGATGACAAACTCTTTTAATCCGTTTATAGAAGATCTCTCTCTAAAAAAAACGGCAATTATAACTATTAAATTTCTAATAATAATTCCACTAAAAATGGCATTATAATCTCTTAAAAATGAAAAATTATTTACTTGTAAAAGAAACCTATTTTTTATGCCAAGAGAATTGATAAATTTATTTAATTCCTGTCTGTTTTTAGATGTTAC
>CAZHFA010000044.1:0-7617 GCA_964531865.1 uncultured Bdellovibrionales bacterium | reverse complement strand
CCAATACATGATTTATCGAAAAATATTTTACAACCCAAAAGATAAGCTCGCCAAGAAATGTCAGCATCTTCTCTGTAGGCAAAAAAAGCTTCATCAAAAAATTGAAATCTTTCTTCCCTCTTATCTTTTAATGCTGGATACACCTTATATAAATCATCCTCATAATTTGTATTTTTTATCTCCATTTTTTTTACAAAATCTTTTTTCATAAAAAAGCATGCTCCCGTTCCACCAGCAATTAACCCATTTTTTATTTTACATTTATCACGCTCTACCCCATTAAATCTATCAAAATGTCTTATCGATTTTGTAAAAACAATTCCAGATGAATCTATTTTATACGGGATTATAGGGGATAAATTATTATCAGTTTGAAGTAAAAGTGGTGTTACAGCATCTACGTGATTTTCTTCAATGCTTTTTATAAAATTTATTATTGCATCATCTTTTAAAAACAAATCTGGATTTAATAACAATACATAATCACAATCACTTTTTAAAAAATAAGATAATCCAAGATTATTTCCTCCACAAAATCCTATATTTTTGTAAGTTTTTTTAAAATGAACCAAGTCATTATATTTTTTTATTTTGTTTTTTGCATCGTCAGTCGACCCATTATCAATAAAAGATATAAATAAATTTTTATTTACTATAAATTCTTTTTGATTTAACAATCCTTCCAACACTTTATCAATGTATAAAGTATCATTATATAAAACTACAATTACAAAAACTTTTTTCATAATCTAATTACTTGAAAGAATATAATTAAAAATTTCTTCCATTGTTTGTTTATTTTTATTTTTTAATTGCTTCCCATTAATAAATACTAATGGAGTTCCGGTAATATTCAAATTTTTTGCCTCTTCAATATCACTTAGAATTTTATTGTTATATCTTTTTGATTCAAGACATTCATTAAAAGCCATTTTATCAAGTCCTAAATTATCTATAATTTCCCTAAACTCCTTTTGAACAAAAGCATCTTTTTTGTTTTCAATCAAAGACGGCATTGTATAAACATAATCCATTGCGTCCCAATATTTTCCCTGTTCTCCTGCGCAAAGCGTAAACAAAGAAGCAAAACAAGCATACTGATGATATGCACTTTTTATAATAGAATTACATTGACCATCTAAAGGAAAATGCTTATATACAAATAAAATTTTTCCATCATATTTTTTTATAAAATCCTTTGAAATATCATAATAAACTCTACATGCCGGACATTGTAAATCTGCATATTCTACTATTTTTATAATTGCATCTTTATTCCCCTCATAATATACCCCATCTAAATGATTTGTCGCTTCTATAGCTTCTTTTTTGACAGGCTCTTTTAACCATTCATAAAAACCACGATTATGATTTTTTAATTTATCTTGTTCTTGTTGATACACTTTCTTTATGTGAGGAAGCAAAATATTATTTGGAATATTTATTATAAAAACAGCTAAAAATATTATAAAAATACTTGATAAAGTTGCTTGTTTTCTTAAAGGATGCTGATCATGTCCACTTGACCAAAGAGCGATAAATGGAAAACTAGTAAGAGCTAAAGCCCCATCTTCTAATCTTAATAAAAACTTTGTTTTTCTATCTAACCACAAAGATGCAAGCCATTGAATTAAATTTGCAATATACATTGCTATACAATTTAAACATAATGTACCAATAACAAACTCAGATATATAAAAAAGATACGCTGAATAGAGCATTGCACCTGTCGAAAATACTAGCGATACATTTGCAAATAAAGTATTTTTTACTTTTTTTGAAAACAAAAAATATACAGACCAAAAAAGCATTAAAAGATAATAAAAAACTCCATATGATGCTATTGGAACACCTAAAAACTTAGCATATTCACTTTCATTTACTTTATCACAATTAAAAGATTCACTTATATTACAAAAAGATGGAGACACCTTTAATTCATTTACAAGCTCAACATGTTGATATAATGATATGCTTGCAAATATCCCCCCTAATAAAGAACCTATAATAAGACATATAACCAATTTTTTATTTTTCATAAACTTTTTCCATTTTTCATGACTTTATTTTTATCTTCATTTTTTATTAAAAACAAAACAAACTTTCTATCCTCAAAAACCTTCTTTAATATATCAAAAGATTTTATCTGATTATACATGTTATCTTTATCTTTTTTTCCGACTAATAAATATCTTGCATTTACATTTTTTGAATAACTTCTTAAGTCTTTTTCACTATCAAAAGCTTTAAAAAAGCTTCTATATGCGTTTTCACCAAGCAATGTATTTCTATCATCCATTACAGGTTTTAAATTTCTCATATTCCATATTATAAAACCTCCATAGTTTGGAGAAGCAATAATATTACCAGATAATTTTTTAAAATTAACATATCTTGCAATTTTATATGGAAATGCTTGCTTATGGGAATGCAAAAAATCTTTTTTAAAAATTTTGTATTGAAAAAACAAGAAAAATATACAGATTATTAAAAAAAATAATTTAAAAGATATATATTTTTTTAAATTACTTTTTACTTCTGGCAATACTCTAAGAATATAAAGCTTATTTATATTTCTTAACGAAATTATTTTTGATATACATGGTGACAAAATAACGCCTAAAATAAGCGTAAAATATGTCATTCCCCGAACATGAGACATCGCATAAAAATATAAGATACATGCCGACACAAAATATGTTATTCCAATTTTTTTTCTAATTTCTTTATTAAAAATATAAAATAAGAAAACTATTATCATAGCACATGTTACAATTCCCCCTTGAAGAGAAAGAGGCGAAATACTTTTCCATTCAGAATTTAAATTCATAAAATATTTATTCGTTCCAAGAAATAAAATACTTTCATGAAGAGAAATAAAATATGGATTAAGTAATGTTGCCCCACCAATACAAAGAGAGGTAATAAAATATTTTTTATATTCAAAATGTCTATAATTTTTAAAGAATTGCTCTAAACAATAAACTCCCCAAATAAAAAATCCAAATACAAATGATGGATGAATGTTTGCCCAAAATAAGAATAAAATAAAAAATTTAATATTTATTTTTTTATATGAAACTTGTTGCTTTTTAAAATCTTCAAATAAATATAAGAAAATAATAAATAAACAAATACTAAAAAATACAGGACGTAAAATAAAATGCATTGTACAATATGCAAGTGGAATAATACTTACAAGACACGAAGAAATTGGATCATTATACTTTTTTGCTAAAAAAATATTATAAAATAGCACCACAAAAAATAAATAAAGAAATAAGAAAAAGGAAAAAACCAATCTAAAGCCACCTATACTATACACAAAGTAGCAAATGATATCAGAGAGCCACTGATCTGATATCCAATTTCTTTTTACTGATAAAAAATTATCCTCATATGGCACCTTTAAAGTTTCTACAATATTTTCACCATCTCTTAAATGCCAACCGACTCCCGGATCATCAAAAAATTTATCCTGCCTTATTAAGCCTGATAAAACACATACAACGGTTAATAAAAATATTATAAAAAATAAAAGATTATTTGTATTTTTTATTAAAATTTTAAAATCTATCATGATAAAAATTAGATGAGGAAAAAATGATTATGATGCTATAAAATTACTTTTTATTATCAGTTTTTTCTTGATTCTCTTTTAACGTATCATCTTGAAAAAGTTTTACAATTTCCTCACACCAGTTTTCAATGTTTTCTTTTGCAAGACCAAACCATGTATATTCCTTGAACGAAAAAATCCAAACAGTTTTATCTTTTCTTCTATCTAAAAAACTAACTAATGTTTCTTTTGTATTAAAGTCAACTATCCTTCCTTCTATGGCGATACTTCCGTTTTTTATAAAAGAAATTATTCCCAAAAATTTTAATCCAGAAATCATTTTTAAAGCATTGATTAAAGCACTTGTTTTTTTTGCTTCACTTAATGAAAGTTCAATTATTAAAGAATTTTTTTTAGGCTCATTAACGAGAATTACATTTTTATTTTCTTTAAATTTTTCTACTAATGTTTCTTTAAAAAATTTTGCTAAATCCTCATACACTTCCTCTGGCAATTTGCTTTTTTCTCCTTTTTTTAAATGAGAAAGATCTACACCGGCAATATAAACACTAAACTTTTCTTCTTTTTTTTCTTCTTTCATCTTTAAAAGAATATCTTTTTCTTTAAAAAAACTTTGCCTAAAAAACACACCTTCTTCATCTATTTTCAAATTAGAATAATTAGATAAAAAACCTGAGTTAGGAGTTGGAGTAATTTTTAAAGAACAAGCTTGAAAAAATAATAATAGAAGAAAACAAAGCCCTATTTTTTGTAAACTAAAAACTTTATTTTTCATACTAAAAAGTATCGTCAAAAAATAAGATAGAATAAATAGCAAAAAAAAAGTTCATTGAAAAAATTTTTTCAATGAACTTATAAAACTTAAAATCAATGATTTTAAAAACTAAATTAAAGCCATTTCTTTTAATTTCTTTAGAGCAGTTACTTTAATACGAGTAGATGCTGGACGAGCAGGAATATCCATAAGTTCACCTGGCTTAAAAGGATTAGGAACTCCTTTCTGAGCTTTACGAGCAGCTACTTTCTTTGTAGAAATTTTTAACAACCCAGGAAGCGTAAAAGAACCAATTGCACTCTTTTTAACATGACGCTCAATTTGAGTTCCAAGTTCATCAAGAACTGATGAAACTTGTTTCTTATTTAAACCTGTAGTTGTAGCAATTTCTGATAACAACTCATTTTTTGTCATACTCTTTTTAACAGCACATGCTTGCTTCTTTGAGCAGCTTTGTTTTGAACATTTACTTGATGTTGCCATATTTTCTCCAATAAAAAAAACTATTTCTTAAAACAATTCTAAGAAACTTTCAAAATCTTATATATTTTTTTTAATTAGTGCAATAGTATAAATATAGCATTTTTGTTTTTTTACCCCTTATTTTTAGGTATAAATTCTTTTACATCAGTTTTACAAACCAAAAAAAAGGATTGACAAAAACTATTTATTGTTTTCATAAAAATATTTTTTATGATACAGTAAGGAAGTTTTAGACTCGAGAAAATACGTATTATTTATTACTTAATGTTTTATGGAATTTAAAATTATCAATTCAGAATTTATAGCAGGCTATGAAAAGCTAGAAGATCTTCCAAAAGATTTAGCACAGGTAGCTATTTTAGGGCGTGCAAATAGCGGTAAATCCACTCTCGTAAATAAACTTTGCCAAAGAAGAAAGCTTGCAAAGACAAGCAAAACTCCGGGGAGAACTCAAGAATTTAATTTTTTTAAGATAACTTATAAAATAGATGATACGGAAAATGATTTTTATTTTGTTGATCTTCCCGGTTTTGGTTTTTCAAAATTTTCTAAAGAAAAAAGACGAACATTAAGCAAAAATATCGTAAATTACATAAATTCTAATTCAAATATAAAAGCTATTTTATTATTAAATGATTCAAGAAGAACACCACAAGAAGACGAAAAAGCAATTCAAAAATTATGTTTTGAAAATAATTTAATGTTGCAAGTAATTTTAACAAAGATTGATAAGCTAAAGAAAAACGATATCAAAAAGCAACAAAATCTAATATCAAAAATTTACAATTTAGAAGCAAATGATCTACTTTTAAGTGGTGAAAATATGGCTTTAGATTCTATTTGGGAACGTATTTTATCTTTTACTCTATAAAGAGACTACATCCTATCAATTACAGGAACGCCAATAAGGTAAAGGCCATTTTTTAATACTTCTCTTGTAGCAACAAAAAGCAATAGATTTGAATTAGAAATATCTTTAGATTCTCCTAAGACTCGATGTGTTCGATACACTTTAGAAAATGCTTTTGCAACATCTAAGACATAATTTGCAATAATCGATGGTTCATATGCTTTTGAAGCTTTAAACACAACCTCTTTAAAAGTTGAAAGTAATGAAATTAAATAAAATGATTCATCATCAATTAACGAATCCATTTTAAAATCACAGTTTTTTTCTAAATGAATACCTTCATCATTTGATTTTTTTATAACTGAATTTAATCTTGCCACTGCATACTGGATATATGGCCCACTGTCCCCTTGAAAAGTTAAGACTTCCTTCCAATTAAAATGTAAATCTTTTAAATTAGAAATCGATAAAAAATAAAAAAAGCTAGCACCAATTGAAACCTTTTCAGCTATTTCTTCTTCATCAATCCCTTCGGGTTTTACAGAAACCTCATTTTGATAAATCTCTAACGCTCTTTTATGAGATTCATTTAAATAATCTCGAAGCGAAATCGCACCACCTTCTCTTGTTTTCATTCCAGGAACAAAACCAAAAGAAACATGTTTTATTTTTTTTGCGATATTTGGAGCAATTTTTTCAAACACTCCTATTAGTTGTTTAAAATGTAATGATTGTTGTGAAGCAACAACATATAATATTTCTTCTGGATGATAAACTTTTTCCCTATAAAACGCTGCAGCAATATCTCTTGTTATATACAACGATCTTCCATCCTCTGAAAAAACCCTTGCAAAACCAATTTCTTTTCCTAAATCTATTCCTAAGGCCCCTCTTGATTCTTCTAAGACTCCACTATTTCTTAAAATATCTTCAACATCACTCATCTTATCATTAAAAAAAGCTTCACCATCATGACTATCAAACTCAATCCCAAACCTTTTTTCAATTTCATATATATATTTTAAAGATCCATCTTTACACCAAAGCCAAAAATCAACTGCATCTTTATCACCACTTTCTAACGACTTAAAATAATCTCTGGCCATTTGATTAACGTTAGGCTTATCCTCATCTTCTTTTGAGACTTTACCGTCATCTTGGGCTTTTCTTAATCTTGTAGCCTTTACATAAACATCCACAAGTTTATCAACATCAGACGTATCAGGCATTCCCCAAATTTTACAGCCTGCATACACAAAGCCAAACTGAGTTCCCCAATCTCCCAAATAATTTATAGCAATAACATTATAACCTAAAAATTTAAAAATTCTTTGTAAAGAGTGTCCTATAAAGGTCGTTCTTAAATGTCCAACATGAATTTCTTTAGCAATATTATAAGAAGCATAATCTATAACAATATTCTTTGATTTGTTTTCTCCCTTACCATAATCTTTTCCTTTTTCTAAAATTTCATTTAAAATATTTTTAGAAAATAATTTTCTGTTAAGATAAAAATTTATATACGGCCCCACAACTTCTAGCTTTTCAAACTCTTTTGGAAGTTTTATTTTTTCACTTAATTCTTTTGCACACTCTACAGGATTTTTCCCCAATATCTTTGATAATAAAAAACAAGGAAAAGCAAAATCTCCATTTTTAAAATCTTTTGGTGGAACTAAATTTTTATCAACGACATCAAAATTTAAATCCACTACTTCGCAAATGCATTTTACTAATAAATTTTTCATACTATAAATTCTCTAAATTTTTTTTAACTTCTACATTATTGTTATCTATTGATAATGCTTTTTTAAAACTTTCTTTGGCCTCATCAATCTTTAAAAGTCTTTTATAAAGGACTCCAAGATTATTATGAACACTTGCAGAAACTGGATTTATTTTTAAAGCTTTTTTAAAATTCTCTTCCGA
>CAZHFA010000043.1:1595-9778 GCA_964531865.1 uncultured Bdellovibrionales bacterium | reverse complement strand
CTGGGTAACGCATCCCCCTCCCCCCAATTTTTCGGGCTGAAAGTCCGAAACAATACAACTTTATAAAAAGTTACTTATATTTTATTCACATAAAAAATTACCACTGTATTTTAATTTTCAACTATTCTAAAATGAGTTCAATATAAAAAATCAAGGAGAAAAAAAACAATGAAAAATATTATAAATAATATTTATTATGTTGGTGTAACCGATTGGAACGTTAGAAATTTTCATGGTTACCACACCGATAACGGTTCAAGTTATAACTCATACTTAATAGTAGGAAAAGAAAATATTTTAATCGACTCTGTAAAATACCCATTTAAAGACAAACTGATAAAAAATATTAAGGAATGTATTGGAGAAAAAAAATTAAACTACATTATTTGTAATCATGCAGAACCAGATCACTCAAGCTCAATTCCTTATATCATAAAAGAATATCCTAATATAAATGTAATCTGCAATGAAAAATGTAAATCAATTTTATCCTCTTATTATGAGACATCTTTATGGAATTTTAAAATTGTTAAAGATGGAGAAGAACTAAAAATTGATAACAACAATTTATTTTTTTATAACACCCCAATGGTTCATTGGCCAGAATCAATGGTAACTTATTTAGCAAATGAAAAAGTTTTATTTTCAATGGATATATTTGGTCAACATTATGCTTCGTCTTTCACATTTGATGAAGAAGAATCCTTATCTACATTGCTTTATGAAGCACAGAAATATTATGCAAATATTGTGATGCCTTATGCAAGCCAAGTCTTGGTCACTCTAGAAAAATTAAAAAATCTTGATGTAAAAATTGTAGCAAATAGCCATGGCCTTATATTAAAAAAATATCTTCCACAAATGATTGAACTTTATACAAACTTTGCAAAAGGAATAAATAAAAATAAAGCACTTGTTATATATGATTCAATGTGGGGAAGTACAGAAAAAATGGCATTTTCATTGATCGATGGCTTAAAAACAAACAATAATTTAGAAATAAAAGTCTGCGATTTAAAGGTAACTGACATTACAAAAGTTGCATCTGAAGCTATTGATGCAAAAATTATAGCTGTTGGCTCTCCAACTTTAAATTCAAATATCTTACCAACTGTTGCTAAGTGCTTATGCTATTTAGAAGGATTAAAGCCAAAAAATAAGACTTGTTTTTGTTTTGGCTCTTATGGATGGGCTCCCATTTGCGTAAAAAAAATACAAGAATATTTTGAGAATTTAAAATGGAATAATTTTTGTGAACCAATAACATCACAATTTAAGCCAACAGATAATATCCTAAAAGATTGCTTTAATGTTGGAGAAAAGCTATCTAACATTTAAGTATGCAATAAATAAAAAAATGAAATCTTTAAATATTTATTTCTTTAATAATAGTGATTATAAAAAATGTTTTCATTTACAAACTATTTTACGTGAACATTTATTAAAAATTCCTAATAAAAATTTTTTTGTGATAACATCACATCAAGATGTTATCACTTTTGGAAAAAATCGAATCGAAACAGATTTGCTAGTAGATAATAAATTTTTAGAAGAAAAAAAAATAAAAATTGTTTCCTCGAATCGTGGAGGAAAAATCACTTTTCATGGAAAAGGGCAACTTGTTTTTTATCCAATTATAAATTTAAAAGATTTTAATTTGACTGTTAAAGACTATGTATACAACTTAGAACAAGTTGGAATAAACACACTAAAACATTTTGGAATATCTAGTTTTAGACAAGATGGAAAAGAAGGCCTTTGGGTTTTGTTAGAAAATAAAATTCAAAAAATAGGATTTATAGGAATTCACATAAGAAGATATTGCACAATACATGGACTTTCAATCAATATAGAAAAAGAAATATTAAAAAATTTTTCACTTATAAATCCTTGCGGATATAAGAATATTTATGTAACTTCTTTGGAAAATATTTTAAAAGAAAAAATATCTTCCAATGAATTTATTTTATATTTTATAAATGAATTCTTAAAAATTTTTAATTTTGATAAGGTAAATAATAAATGCAAATTGTCGGCGGAATAAAAAAAGGATTAAAACTATCATCCGTTTTAGGAGATTCTACTAGGCCAATATTAGACAGAGTAAAGACTGCTCTCTTTGATATCATCAGAGAAAATATACAAGATAAAACTTTTTTAGATCTTTTTGCAGGAAGTGGTTCTGTGGGACTTGAAGCCTTAAGTCAAGGAGCAAAACATGTTACTTTTTTAGATATAAACAATAATGCCATAAATACTTTAAAGGCAAATACAAACAAAGCTGAATTTAATGATCAATCAAAAATTCTTCAAAAGGATTCTTTTAAGTTTTTAACTACTAACACTTCAAGTTTTGATATTATTTTCGTAGCTCCTCCGCAATATAAAAACCTTTGGGAAAAAGCAATGGAATTTATAGATGAAAATATAACAACTTTAAATCCAGAATTAATAATTGTACAAATAGATCCAAAAGAATATAAAAATTTAATTTTCAAAAATATAATTGAAACAAAACAAAAAAAATATGGAAACACAATCTTAGTTTTTTATCAAAAAATATAATATGTAAAAAATTTTTACACTCTCATTTTAAATCTAAGATGCAACTTCAAATATTTTCTGAAAAAGTTTTTCCTGACTAACATTTAAGACTTTAGCCACACTAATAATAAAATCATTTCCAAGAGCCATCTCATTATAAAGCTCTAAAATACCGGCTATTCCCTTTTTCTTTTCGATAGCATAAAAATACATTGAAGCTCTTGCATAATCATAGGCAGAGCTGGAAAAATTAAATGCATTAGGAGATTGTTTTATAGCCTCTCTTGCTAATGATTTATAATAAGAAAGTGTTTTAGATTGATTTACTATTGAAGAATATCCTGAAGCAAAAATTGAAAACCATGTAGCAAACCCTTCAGAACGTTTTAAATCATAAGGAAGATTCGAAACAAGTTGATGTTCAACGACATGCCCTATTTCATGAAGCATAACTTTTTCAAGCTCTTCATCCCCGACATTCCCTTGTCCTACTCCATTACAACCATTATAAACTCTATCTACTGCAATATAAATATTGGAAGGAGCAACCATCCATCCTGGATGACAGTTTGTAATTAAATATGAAGGGATTTGCCCGTATGGTAAATCTTTTCCCATAAAAGCAATATTCCAATTAAGATTTATATTTGATAATTTTTCTCTAAATGCAGAACTACTTATCAAACGCTTTAATGTATTCATAGAATTTGTAACAACTTTTTGCGGAGTTCTTCCTAATAAAGATTGTATTTGACGAGACCATTTTAATTTTATTTTTCCAACTGAAGAAAAAATTTCAACATTTCCTTCATTCCCCTTAAGATTAAGATCCTCTGGATTCGAAATAGAAGAAAAATCATTTTTTTGACATTTTGCATTTTCCCTGTAAATCCTAGGAACCTCTTTTAAAGAAGTTGCTTCAATCACCTTCCCACTTCTTGTCATATAAATACAAGTGTCGGCCAATAATACACTTGGAAGTAAAAATATTATAAAAAAAATTCCGCTAATAAAATTAAACATATTAATTTTTTATCTTTTTAAAAATATTGTTTTTTCTAAAATTTCATTAACATGAGAAACACCTATAATTTTAACATTTTCCTCCATTTTTGGTACATCAACTAAATTCTCTTTTGGCAAAAATATTGTTGTGACACCATGTCTTACAGCTCCTAAAATTTTCTCTTTTACTCCGCCTACCGGTAAAACATTTCCTCTTAATGTTATTTCTCCAGTCATTGATATATTGTGAGATACTTTTTTACCAGATAATGCGGAGATAAGTGCTGTACAAATTGTAACACCTGCAGATGGCCCATCTTTTGGAATCGCACCATTTGGTGCATGAATATGCACATCCAATTTTTTATAAAAATCCTCATCAATACCATATTTTTTTGCATTAGCTCTTGCATAGAAAAATGCAGTTTGAGCAGACTCTTGCATGATATCCCCAAGTTGTCCCGTCAAACTAAGATGCCCTGCCCCTGTAGCCACGGAAACTTCTATAGGCAAAAGCTCTCCTCCAGCAATAGTCCATGCCATACCATTAACAAGCCCAACGGAGTCTTTCATCTCTCTTGGCTCTAAATCATATTTTATTGGACCTAATAATTTATTAACAACTTTTATTGTAATCTTTTTATCAAGCTTTCCCTCAATATTGTATTGATAAGCTAGTTTTCGGCAAATAGTTCCTATCATGCGTTCAAGCTCTCTAACTCCTGCCTCTCTAGTGTATTTTTCAATAATATAAAATAATGCATTTTTTTCAAATGTGACATTCTTATCAGAAATAGCATTTAATTTTATCTGTCTTGGAACTATATACTTTTCACTAATTGCCAATTTTTCCTTGCTTGTATAACCAGAAATTTCTATAAGCTCAAGCCTATCTAAAAGTGGTGCTGGAATAGTAGAAATACTATTTGCAGTTGCTATGAACAAAACTTCCGATAAATCAAAATCTAAATCAATATAATGATCTCTAAATTCTTTGTTTTGTGAAGGGTCTAACACTTCAAGTAACGCAGATGCAGGATCTCCCCTAAAATCAGCACCTAATTTATCTAACTCATCTAATAAAAATACTGGATTTTTGGATTGAACTTGTTTTAACCCTTGTATAATTCTTCCTGGCAATGCTCCAACATAAGTTTTTCTGTGCCCCCTAATTTCAGCCTCATCTCTTACTCCACCTAAAGCAATTCTAAAAAATTTTCTATTTAAAGAACGTGCTATTGATTTTCCAAGAGATGTTTTTCCAACCCCTGGAGGCCCTACAAGGCAAAGTAATGGTCCTCTAGCATCATTTTTTAATTTCTTTACACTTAAAAATTCTAATATTCTAAGCTTTATATCATTTAATCCATAATGATCTTCATTTAAAATTTTTTTTACTTTTTTTAAATTAAAATCATCATTTGTTCTCTCATTCCAAGGCAATGCTAGAATCCATTCAAGATACGTTCTTATAACAGCATATTCGCTCATTTCAGGCTGTAATCTTTTTAATCTTCCAAGTTGCCAAGATACTTCTTTTTCTGCTTGTGGTGAAAGTTTTAATTTATTAAACTTTTCTATAATTTCTTCTAATTCAACATTTTCATCAACATCTTCTCCTAAATCTTTTCTAATAATTTTTATCTGTTCTCTTAAATAATATTTTTTTTGATCTTCAGACATATGAGAAACAGTCTTATTTTTTATATCTTCTAAAACTAAAATTTTTTCAACATCTACATTGATTTTTTTATCTATAAAAATCAATTTCTTTTCAATATCATTTTCTTCTAATAAATACTGTGCATCTTTTACATCAAATGTGTAATAAGCTCCTATTAAATTAACAAACTGATTAGGATCTTCAATCTTTTCTATCATTGAAAAAAAATCATCTGCCAATGTTTGGTACATTACTTCTAAAGAAAAATAATGTAAAATTTTTTCTTTTAAATCATAAATCTTTTTTGAATAAGATATATCGCAATTATCATCTAGTTTTTTAACTTCTGCTTTATAAAATCCTTCACACTCAGTTAAATTTAATAACTTAGCCTTACAATTCCCTTCTAAATGAATTCTAATTCCTTCACTACCTTCATCTAAAACCCTTACGATATTGGCCAAAACACCAATACTGTACAATGAATCCTTAGTAATGATTTCTTTATTATCTAAATTATTTTGACTTACTAAAAATATAAAAGAATTATCTTTTAAAGCATTATTGACAGCTAAAATCGATCTTTTTAATGTAATTAAAACTGACTGTGCTACAGAAGGAAAAGGAACAATATCCACTAAAGATAAAACTGGAATATTATTTAAAACATTCTCTTTCTCAAGAATATTTTCATTTTTTTTATTTTTCATTACAAAAAACCTTTTTAAAAAAATAAAAATATTTATTAAAAAATTTTTATTTAATTTTTTACAATCTTAAAATCAATTAACCGAAGAAGGAATCATTATTGATTCTCTAGATCTATTTTTCCATTGAACAACATTTAAAATTCTATGAATCTCTCCTTCTTCTTCAACTCCTATTACTCCTGTTAATCCAACATACGATTGTATTTTAACAAAGGCATCTTCTATAGTTAAAGATTCCTCAATTGCTCTCTTTATAGATGCAAAAACCATCGTAATAGCATCAAAACCTTGAGCAGATAAAAAATCGGGTCTTTCCTTATACTTATCTTGGTAAACTTTATTAAATTTCTGTATTAACTCTTTTTTATCTTTATCAAAAAATGGGCTTGTAAAGATACAACCATTTAACGCAGCATTAGAAGCAATAAGTTGCTCTTGATTATCCCAAATAGAAGTTCCAACAACTAAAATTTGATTCTTGAGTGTTGGAGATAAACTATATTTAAATTTTGCAACTGTCTTTAAAGAATCTGGCATAAAAACTGCTTGAACTCCTTTATTCTCTAGCTCAGAAGCAATAAGCAAAAGTGAATTTGAATCCTCCGGATAATACGAACCTTCATAAACAATTTCTACTTCTTGCCACTTTTCTAAAACTTTTTTAAATTCAGAAAAATATAGATGACCTTTATCATTCTCTGGATATATAACAGCATATCTTCTAACACCTTTGTACTCATATAAAGCACGCAACAAAGAATTTATTTCTGTATCAGGAGTTATTCCCAATCTAAATACGCCATGTCCTGTTGTAAAAGCATCATTTTTAGAAAAAGTTAACATTGGAATTCCTGATTGCTGAATTAAATAGCTTACCCTTTCTGAAACATCAGACAATAATGGGCCAAGAAACATAACTACATTTTGATTTTGCAAAATTTCCCTAACTAACTCATCTGCATAAAAAGGATCTCCTTTAGTATCAAAAAAACTAACTTCTATGCCATTAGATTCTAGTATTGAACTTTTTGCCAATGCAATTCCTTTCTTAGTATTTTCTCCTAATTTTTGATATTTACCACTAAGAGGAAGCAACACTGCAATTATTTTTTTATCTTTTACGACCTCTACATTTATATTATTTTTTATTTCTTCTTGTTTTTCCCAGAAAGAATTTGTATCACTTGAAATGACTTTTTTACCACTAAATCTTTTTTGCCTTTCCTGTCCAATTAAATCATAAACAAATAAATCTGTAGACCATTTTTTTGCAAGATTTTCTAAGGCACTATCTGATATGGATGAAAGAAGTAATGAAGCACCACTTTTTGATGCCATGGACAACATAGTTTTATTAAGATCCAACCTATTTACCCGCGAAAACCATGCAAGTGATTGATCAAACTCTCCAGAACTTCCATATGCATAAGCTAGCATTAGAGCGACATATTGGTTTATTTCTTCAATCTTAATGCCTTGGGTCCTTGCATATTCACTAATTATTGAAAGCGTATTTTGTGCCTCATTTAACGCAAGTTCTGTACTTGCGATTCTTGCAATTAACGCATCTTTTTCTTGTCTTGATAAATTTTCTATACGTGCTCTTTGATATTCTTCTAAACTTTCTCGTAATTTTCCTTCCATAGATAATTTATCTGCACTTTCTATTACTGTATTTGTAATAATGTTACCTTCTAAATCTCTCCCTTCTCCCCAAAGTTCCCATAAAAATTTTTTTCTAATATCTCGTTCAGAAATTTGATTTTCAATCTGATTTGTTTCAAGGGCATTAGATTGAATTTCTCTATAAGCTTGTTGGTAATTTAATTGATTATCAGAAAATGTATTTCTATTTTGGTATTTATAAAAATCATAATTTCTTCTACGAACGCAACTAAAACATGTCAAAGTCAAAAATAATATCAATAGAGTTTTCTTAAAAAATTCACTCATCAAAAAAAATCCTTTTAAAAAAATATTCTTTCATTAGGCTAACTTTTTATTAAAAACTTCGCAATGAAAAATTCTATTAGAATAAATACAAGACAGACTCTATTGTGGTTTTTACTTTTTTATTATTATAGGATTAAAATATTGTATTTTTTAAAAATATATAATCATGAAAAAAAAATATTACTTATTAGTATTCTTAATTATATCAATTATACTTGGCATTTTATCTTCAAAATTTATATATTTTCAAATGGATGAATTTCATTTATATCACCCCTTGGGCTGTATAATTCACTCTCTAAATAGAG
>CAZHFA010000043.1:0-1585 GCA_964531865.1 uncultured Bdellovibrionales bacterium | reverse complement strand
TAATGAGGTTTAATACATGTAAGTATTTAGACATTTCTTTTTTACCAGATATATTTTACAATAGTCCCTTTTTACCATTAATAAATGATGGAGATCACACAGGATATCCTGCTTCTGTTTTTGGTATTATCCCTTTATTATTATTTAAGAAGCTATATATTGTAAGAATTATTGGAGTTTTTTTACTTGGCATCCAGAGCTTAGCTTACTATAAAATATTTAAAATTAATCCTTATGTAATATTCTCTTTTTTTATACTATTTGTTGCTTATTTTTGGCAACATGTCGCAGATGCAGGATTAGTAGCATTTCCAATAACATTTTTAACAACCGCCATACTACTCACGGACAAAATAAAGAAAGAAATCAAGTTTCATTGTTATAAAAAAATCTATGCAGTTTTTGTTGGGCTTTTATTGTTTTTCACTATTTATAATAAATTACCGGTGTTAATAATTATACCCAGTATATTTATATTCATTTTTGTAGACTTATGTTGTTTGCTCAAAACAAAAATTGGAAGAACCATTTATTTTCCTAAGGTTATAAATTGTTTATCACTAATTTTTATTTCATTCATAATTCCAACATTTTTATTACTAACCGCTAAAAACAGACAACATTTTTCGTATTTAGATACGATTATATCAAATATCCCACATGGCTCTTCTTATACTGTTCAATCCATTGGAAATACATTGTATAATGTGATATTAACGGTCAAAGAACAATTTTTAACGCTATTAGTTTACAGATTATTTAATCCACTAATGACAGTTATGCTTCATAAAAATATTTTTTACCTTGAAAAAAATTTATTTTTTATTTTTATTTTTTTGATTCCTCTTATAAGCTTTTTTTATGTCAATTTCTTCAAATCAAACATAAAAAAAACATCATATATACAATAATTTTATCTGGTGTCTGTTTCTCATTAACGATTTTGTTAGCTTCAATCTCCAAACGATCATATGGGGTACATCATTTAATTCCAGCATATATTTTTGTTATCTATAGCTTCGCTTCAATTTACAAGAGATATAGTCATCAAATCATAAAAAAAACTTTTTTAGTATTTTTCACAGGTTCATTACTAATATTATCCTCTATCTATCTTAATTATAAAATCATGATAGAAAAACATTTACGCCCATCAGATAAAGAACTTCCGCAAATGCATAGATTTTTGAACACATACGCACCAAATGATATATTAGTTTTTGTAGACTGGGGAGGACATTATACGCAAACTACTGTAGGGACAAGGAATCAAGCCGTTATTTTTACACATGATAACCCCGAAGATTTTATAGATATGAAAAAATTATCTATAAAATATAAGAAAAATTTGATTTTTATATTTTTAAAGAAAAATAATGCATTTTTACAAAAAATAACAGTTGCATTTCCAAATATCACAGAGTTAAAAGATGAAAAATTTACTTATTATAAATTTTTAAAAGTGTCTTCATAGTAAATCAAAGGTTAAGATAAAAAGGTTAAATGAAATAAAAAATTTGTGCAAAAGCAATTACTGCAGATTTTTAATCTTGCATGTACAAAAATAGAAAGACAAGAGTTTATA
>CAZHFA010000042.1:0-9810 GCA_964531865.1 uncultured Bdellovibrionales bacterium | reverse complement strand
AAAAAAGTACTAGCATGCCAAAGCATGGCAAACTATGATAGAAAAGATACATATTATATAAAAGCAAAAGAGGAAGGATATCGTTCTCGTGCCGCTTACAAACTACTTGAGATAAATGAAAAATTTAAAATCTTTCATCCAACATCAAAAGTTTTAGACCTTGGTGCTTGGCCGGGAGGTTGGCTTCAAGTGGCAAAAAAACTTTGTGGAGAAAAAGGCTTTGTAGCAGGCATTGATTTAGTAGAAATTGAGCCAATTAAAGAAGTGTATACAGTATGCGGAGATGCTTGCGATGATGAAAAAATTTTAGAATTATTAAATAAAGCTGGTTCAAAATTTGATGTGGTGATGTCTGATATGTCTTCAAAATTAACCGGAATAAAGGAAGCAGATCAAGCGGCTATTTCTGGTATATTAGAGTTAGCCCTATTTGTTACGCAAAAAACTTTAAAAAAAAATGGAACATTTATAGCAAAAGTTTTTAAAGGCGGACAAATAGATTCTGTAATAAAAGAAGCTCAAAAACTTTTTAAAACCGTAAAACGAACAGAATTAAAATCTACAAGAAAGACTTCGAATGAATTTTATATAGTCTGTTTTGATTTTAAAGAAAATAATATATAATTTTATAGGTTGGTTATCTTTTTATAATTTTTATTTACGTTTTTTTCTAGGAAAAATCATTGCATACACTTTTTAGATATATTGAAAAATTAGGATTATGCACAATAAATTTATTAAAAAATTTTGGTGCATCTTGCGTTTTCATGTTTAAAGGCTGGAGACTCGTATTTTCTCGCCCGTTTCGTCCTCATCTTATCATGGTACAAATTTTACAAATTGGAGTTAATTCAAGTTTAGTAATCGGGCTTATTGGATTTTTTACAGGGGCTGTCCTTGCAGTACAAGGAGAATATACTTTAAAACAATTTGGAGCAACTGCTTTTACAGGATCCGCTGTAGCGTTAAGTTTAATTCGAGAACTAGGACCAGTTCTTACCGCACTTATGGTTATTGGAAGGGCAGGTTCTGCAATAACCGCAGAACTTGGAATAATGAAAATTACAGAACAGATTGATGCTTTAAAATCTATGGCAGTAGATCCTATAAAATATTTAATTTCTCCAAGATTATTAGCTGGTGTAATTTCAGTTCCACTTTTAACGATCTTATTTATCGTAATTGGAATCTTTGGAGGGTATGTCATAGGAACTGGACTTTTAGGGTTAAGTTCTGGAACTTTTGTGTCACAAATGAAATCATCAGTAAAAATGGTAGACCTTTATTCTGGTTTAGTAAAATCGATAGTGTTTGGATTTATTTTTAGCTGGGTAAGCACATATAAAGGATTTACATGTGGGTTTGGAGCTGTCGGAGTTAACAAAGCAACGACAAGATCTGTTGTCACCGCATCAGTTGCAATATTAGTAGTTGATTATTTTTTAAGCTGTATATTAACAAGAATTTTTTTATGAAATTAAATTAAAAAAAGTAAAAGAGTAAAAGAGTAAAAACAGGGAAAAGAGTTGATTTCTATTAGACATGTAACAAAAAGTTTTGGAAAACAAACTGTGCTAAGAGATGTTTCGCTTGAAATAAAGCATGGCGAGACAGTTGCTATTGTTGGCCCAAGTGGAGTAGGAAAATCTGTTCTCCTAAAACTAATTACAGGCATACTTTCTCCAGATGAAGGTGAAATCATAATTTATGGAGAAAATATGACCGCAGCAAAGACAGAAGCACAAAAAAATAAGATACGCGATCGGCTTGGAGTCCTTTTTCAATCTGCAGCATTATTTGATTCATTAAATGTGTATGACAATGTTGCATTTCCATTAAACGCAAGAACACACCTTAATCAGAAACAAATTCATAAGCGTGTATTAAGAATTTTAAGACATTTAAATATTGAAAAATATGCAACAAAAAACCCAGGCGAGATACCAATGGGGATAAGAAAACGTGCAGGTATGGCACGAGCATTAATCACAGAACCAAAACTAATTTTATTTGATGAGCCAAATACTGGATTAGATCCACTTGTAGGACAAGAAGTTTATGATTTAATAAATGAATGTCACAAAAAATGGCATTTTACTGGTATTGTCATTAGCCATGAGATTCCAGAAGTATTTCAAGTATCAAATAGAGTTGCAATGTTATTAAATGGAGAAATTTTACAAATAGGTACGCCTAAAGAATTACTTCATTCAGAAAATGAAGCTGTAAGGCAATTTTTAAATGGAAAAACAAATGGACCAATCAAAATCAATTAAACAAAAAGAAAATAAAATTCCAAGAAGGAGTTTCACTACTGAATTTTGGGTAGGACTTTTTATGCTCATATCTTTAATGGGAGCAGGATATCTTTCTTTAGGACTTGGCGGAATGGAGTTTGGAGGAGACAATTATTATAAAATTTATGCTGAGTTTGATAACATTTCTGGCTTAAACAAAGGAGCCTCTGTAGAGATTGCAGGAGTGCCAATTGGAAATGTAGAAAATGTTTCTCTTGATGATTCAATTGCAATTGTTGAACTAAAAATAAATAAAGATATCAAAATACGAACAGATGATATTGCGGCAATTAGAACAAAAGGAATTATCGGAGATAGGTTTGTAAAAATTTCTCGTGGTGCTTCACCTGATTTCGTAAAAGCAGGCGATACAATTTTGGAGACAGAATCTGTTGTAGATTTTGAAGATTTAATCGGGAAAATTATTCATTCTGTAACGGGAGATGATAAAGAAAATTCTAAATAGATTTTTTATAATTTTTATATGGAGTATTTATAATGAAAAAAATTTTGTTATTTTTTGTAGTCTGTTTTGCAGTATATTTTGTACCTGTAATTGCTTTTGCAAATGGTTCTTCACCACTTGATACAGTAAAAGAAACAATTAGTAAGATTATTATTGCTGTAGAAAAAAATCCTAGTGATAACGAAACTGCATTAAGAAGAAGTAATATAAGAAAGATTATTGAACCTGTTTTTAATTTTAAAGAAATGGCACAAAGATCTTTAGGAAATAATTGGTTAAACGCTACCACAGCGGAGCAAACAGAGTATGTTACATTATTTTCAGATTTACTTGCTACTACATACTTAAAAAAAATAGATCAAATAAAAAAAGATACTGTCATTTTTAGGGGACATCGTGAAAAAGGAGATCAAGCGTTAGTAAAAACTGATATAAATTACAATGATGATTTATTTCCTATCGTATACAAAATGAAAAAAGAAGAATCTGGATGGAAAGTATATGATGTTTCAATTGAAAATATTAGTCTTGTAGTAAATTATAGAAATGAGTTTGCTGGAATTATAAGAAAAGATAAAATGAGCGGACTTATAGAGCAATTAAGAAAAAAAGTTAATAAATAATTTTGATAAGTATTTTTTTATGATGAATAGTTTTTCTGCATTCTTACTTATAAATGATAATGTTTTAATAACGTTTTATATCGTTTTTTTAGGGTTAATTATTGGAAGTTTTTTATCTGTTTGCATTTATAGGCTACCAATTGGAAGGTTTGATGCGGAAGATGAAGACGGAGAAGCTATTCCAAGTGAAAAAGAAAAATTATCTCTTATATATCCGAAAAGATCTTTTTGTCCGCATTGTAAAAATCAATTAAAGTGGTATCACAATATCCCACTTTTTAGTTGGATTTTTCTTGGAGGAAGATGTGCTTTTTGCAAAACAAAAATTCCTTTTAGATATCCTTTGATAGAAATTTTAAGTGCTATTGTTTGTTTTTTATCATTTAAAATTTATGGAATAACATTGGATGGTTTTATAATTTATGTATTTTCTGCATGTCTTATTGTGATGTCATTTATTGATATTGATTATTTTATCTTACCTAATTTAATCACATATCCTATGACTATTATTGGAATTATTTTAATTTCTATAAATAGTTTTTTTCATATATTAGCAGAACCGTTTTGTCAGAATCTTTTAGAATCTTTATATGGAATTTTTGGAGCATTATTTTTATATTTAGTAGCGACAATTCATGCTTGGATAAGAAAAAAAGAAGGACTTGGCTTTGGAGATATCAAGCTTTTATTTGTAATAGGAATATTTTTTGGCTGGAAGGCTTCATTTACCACTATTTTTGCGGGATCTTTAATTGCATTAGTTTGTACAATTATTATTATGATTTTAAAAAGAAAATCGTTTTCTAGTTATCTTCCATTTGGTCCATATTTAAGTTTAGCAACGCTTTGTTATCTTTTCTATTTCTTTATTTTTGATACATTAAATTTAAATACAATTTTTAGATAACTTTTTTAGAAAAAGGGTGGATAAAGAGGAAAAACAATGAAAAAATTTTTAAGAAACATTTCCTTATCCACCGCTACTTTGACTAACGATAAGTTTTAACTAGGCAATCTCTCAAGCTGACAAGAAGGATAACGATCTTCCTTTCGCTCTTCTTCCTTTTTGATAAGAGCGTCTACGACATCATCCTCTCTACTTGGTAAATTTTCAAAGCAAGATGGAGGATAGGGAATTTCCGTTCTAGCTCCTTGTTCTTCTTCAATCATTTTGCTTAAAGCATCCTTACAATTCATAGCCCACACAAGTTCTTTTAGGCCAATTAAGACCCGCGAAGGTATTAGCCCGAGAGCTTCCAAAGTTTCGACTGGAGTCATAGTCAATCCTTTCAAGGCAACAGTGCCACACACAATTAGATAAAGAGTATAAAACAAGTCTTGTGATTCCTTCACAAAATTTTTATTTAAGGACACCCAAATTTTTTATTTGAGGACAGCCAACAATTTTTGGTTTTTCTTGCAATTTTGTGGGTGTCCTTTTTTGCTATTTTTTTGGTCCAAGTTTTTAGGTGGCAATTGTGGATGAGAAATCGGAGAAAGTGCAGGGTGAGCCGACGAAATTATACTATAGTATATTGAGGAGGCGAAGTCCCTGTACTTTATTCGATTTATCGCCACAAGTGCCACCTAAAAAAAGAATGAGGGTTGCACTGCGTACCACATATTATTAACTTTTACTCTTGTTTCAAAATGCAAATGAGCTCCTCTTGTACGCCCAGTATCTCCAACTAATCCTATTCTTTCACCAGCTTTTACAATATCCCCCACGCTAACCAAATTTCTATTATTATGTGCATAAACTGTCATAACGCCATCTCCTTGTATAACAATGGTATTTCCGTAACCTGACATTCTATTTGCACTATAGACCACTTTTCCTTTATGAGATGCGTATATATTTGTATTTTTTGGAGCTGATATATCAATCCCCTCATGAAATGAATGCCAGCGATATCCAAAAATAGAGGATATTTTTCTATAATTTTTTAGAGGGAATAAAAGCGATTTTTTAAACTTCAATGAATCTCCCCCAAGAATTATTCTAAAACTTTTTCTTTTTACAGTTTTTACGGGAATTTTTTTATTATTTATTGGAATTTTTATATCGTCCCCAGATTTTATAGCATTGGGATTGACTTTAGGATTCATTTTTACTAACTCATTAAGGGAAATATTGTTTTTTTTTGCAACACTAAAAAAAGAATCCCCACTTTTGATTTTATAAATTAAATATACATCCTTTGCATAGCCACTAGAAATAGCACTTAAGATACAAAAAATTAGTAATATAAATATTTTTTTAATATTCATGTTTTTTATATTACAACATACCCTATTCCTTTCAAGGATTTTTTATCAAGACAATATAATTAACTCATGCTAATATTTTTTGCATGAAAAACTATTATAAAATTTTAGGAATAAGTAATTTTAATGCTACAGAACAAGATATAACTAGGGCATTTAGAATATTAGCTAGAAGATATCATCCAGATATAAATCCTAATCAAGACGCAACTGAAAAATTTAAAGAAATTAATGAATGCTATAAGATATTAAAGGATAATGAAAAAAGAAAAAAATATGATTTAAAACTAAAAGAATACATATCAAAAACATATAGCAAAAATAATACAGAAATAAAAAAAGAGATTTTTAATGAAAATAAAAAAAATTCCTCATATATTATTCATTCATTACAAAAAACAAAAAATATTATCTCTAAAAAAACAGTAAAAACAAATATTGAAATATTTTCAAAAAGGCTAAAAGAACAATTAAAAAAATATAATATTTTTGATTTTTCTAAAGATAAAAAAACATTATCAAAAAATTTAACAACTGAACAATTAAATATAATTGAAATTATATTACAACCAAAGGAAGCAATTTTTGGAACTAAAAAAAATATAATTATAGAAAAAAAAGAAATACTAATTACAATTCCCCCAAATAGTTTTGATGGAAAAATCATAAAATTAAAATCTAGTAATAATAACGATGAACTTTTAATTATTACGAAAATTGAAAAAAATAATTTTATACAAATTGAAAAAAAAGGACTTATCGTTAATCTCCCTATATCATTTAAAGAGTCAGTCTTAGGCGCAAAGATAAAAATTCAAACACTTGATGGACAATGCTATGTTACGATTCCACCTCACATAAATAGTGGAAGCGAATTAAGACTGCAAAATAGGGGGATCTTACATTTAAATGGATCTCGCGGAGATTTATTTTTAAGGATTCAAATTCAATCTTCAAATTTTAATCAAGATAAAAATTTTCAAAATGCAATAAATGAAATTGACAAGTATTTTGATTATGAATTAAGAAACCAAACTATAGAGACGACAATAAAACTTTAGAAATAAAAAAATGGTGGGCGCTATAGGACTCGAACCTATAACCCTCAGCTTGTAAGGCTGACGCTCTACCAATTGAGCTAAGCGCCCTCTAAAAACAAAGAGACATACTATCAAAGTTATAAAAAAAGTCAATAACTCGGCTTAAAATTTTTAAAGATATATAGCCATAGCAATACCAGCTCCAGAATTTAAAAAGCTAAAAGCATTTGCACTAGATTCTAAAAATTTTTTTATTCCTTTTAACTTATCTTCTGGATAATAAATTGTTGGCAATTCTCCATCTTTTAATTTTATTCCTAAATCTTTATACATTACTTTTGAAGCTTCATAAATGCCACCAAAATCATCTATCAATTTTACATCTTTTGCCTCAACTCCAGAAAGGACTCTTCCATCAGCAATAGAAATAAGCTGTGCCTTATCAATTGGACGAACTCTTGCTATATCATCAATAAAGACCTTATGAAGTCTATCCGATTGATTCGTCCAATATGCTCTTTCTTCATCTGTCATATCCCTAAAAGAAGAACCAAAGTCTTTTAATTTTCCGCTTTTTATAACTTCAATTTTTACCCCGAACCAATCAATCAAACTTTTTAAATTTGTAAATTGTGAAATAACGCCTATCGAAGCTGTCAATGTTCCCTTCTGTGCAAAAATTTTCGTACAAGGAGCAGAAACATAATATCCACCAGATGCTGCCATTGAATCCATCACAGCAAAAATTGGTTTCTTTGCTTTTAGCTCTAATACTGTATTATAAATATCTTGTGATGGAGCAATTGCACCTCCAGGAGAATTTACTTTTAAAATGATTCCCTTCACATTACTATCATTTGAAAATTTATATAGCTTTTCAACGACTTCTTTAGAGTCCATGATAATTCCATTAACATCCACAACTGCAATAACACCATTTGCATTTAATGAAGGAGTTAATACTTGATTCCCTATTGCTTTAGCAGATAGTAATAAAAGCAAAACAGGTACTGCAATAAAAACAATCGTTAATAATGTAAAAATTTTTAAAAGCCATACAAAATATTCTTTCATCTCAACCTTTTTTTCAAAAATATTATCTAAAAATTATAATAAAAAAAACTCTTATTTATTCGTATATTTTTCATATAACTGGGCATATTCGATGTCTAAAGCATCAAATCTTCGCTTCAAAATTATATACTGATTTTTTCCATTTTGTATTTGTTCTATTAAGTCTTTTGTTTGCGTCTGTATTAAATCAAGCTTCTCCTCAACCTTATTAGTTTCTTGCAAAATATTATCGCTTAATTGCAAATCCTCAATATCTTTTTTGTACTTCTCAGTATTTTCTTGAATATGCAATATAAGAGAATCATTTTTACTTTTTAATTCCCTATATTTGCCTTCAAGCAAATCTAACTCCTTTTTTGTCTCTAAATTACTTGCCTCTAGCTCTCTTTCGATTTCCTCTAACTCTCTTAATCTTTGATCAATAGCTTCAAGCTCTGCACTAGTAAGAGAAATTCTCCCCCTTTCAAGATTTAGAGCATCTTTTGCTTTTAACAGCTTTCTTACTTCCTTTTTTAAATCCTCAAAAGAAACCAGTTGATCCGTTATAACCTTTATTTTCTGAACTATTAATTCATATTGAGGCAAATTATTTTTTAATTTTGTACTAACACTTTGAAGAGCAAGACGATCTTTTAACAAAAGAAATGATAAGCCTCCTAACACAATCAATGACTCCACAACACCTATAATTAAAACAGATATTTCACTATTCACCGGATGATTCCTTTTTCTTTAATTGTTCATCTTTTTTATTCTCACTTTCAACTTTATCATCATTCTCAATTACTTTTTCATTATTTTCAATCTCATTTTTTTCTTCCTCATCATTCGAAATATCATTAGTAGTTTCATCAGACACTTGATTAACTTTGCTATCATCGTTCTGCACCTCACTTATAGCACTAATTGAAGAAATCTCTTCATCAGATAGTGGTGGCACTTCTTGAGACTTGTTTACTTCTAATTGTCCATCTATTCCATCATCTAAAAAAGTAAAACTATAAATATCGACTTCAGATTTTTTAGAAACTTCACCTAATGCATCTATTTTTTTAGATACATCATCAGTTATTTTTAGATCTGGAACATCAAAAATATCTTCTTTTTTAGAATTTCTTTTTATCCAAACAAACATAAAAACAAAAATAATAATGTTTGCAAACAAGACACTCAGATGCTCAAAGATAAAAGATTTCTTTTTCACCTCTTCCTTAACTTCTCTAACTTTCTTTTCTTTAGCTTTTTTCCCCTGAACTTTCGTTTTTTCAACAATAATATTCTCTTTCTTAAATGCCAATTCCCCACTTTCAAAGTTTACATTTATACCGTTTTGTGATGTTGCAGACAATTTTGCTATAATTTTATAATCTCCAGAAGTTAACGATTCAGCCGTACCTAAAAATACTTTAGAATCGTTTACCAAACTATTTAATGGAATTTTAAAAGATTTATTTAAAGAATTAGTAGCTTCCACAAAAAGCGTTAATTTTTTATATTTTTTAACTTCATCATCTACGACAACTTTAAACATATCTTTATTATCTTCTTTATATAAATCTAAAAAAAGAAATTTTTGTTTTACCCTAAGAGGAAGTCTCTGTTGCCTCTCAAAGGTTGGAGATGTAAAATTTACCACCAATTCATACTCTCCTGTTTTTTCAATGTTTATTGATGTTGAAAAAATACCGTCCAATGATTTTTCATCACCATTTTTCCCATTATCATAAAGTGTTCCGGTTAATACTGGCAAAGAAACTTTATCTGTTGGAATTACTTGATAAGTTACGTGCGACGAATTTATTATTTCTGGCAAAGAAACAAGTTTATTATTATCATAAATACTAACGGTAATTATTTGATCTTCATTATTAAACACATTCACAGAACTTTTTACTTCTAATTTTAATTTCGTCAACACCGTAGCAAAGTCATCTTTTGAAATAGCCCCTAAAAAATTCCACACTCCTTCTTGAGGTTTTGTCACAGTAATTATTTCAAACAAACTGCCAGAAAACCATTTTATATTTTCTGATAACTTC
>CAZHFA010000041.1:0-9825 GCA_964531865.1 uncultured Bdellovibrionales bacterium | reverse complement strand
TAGGAAATTTAATAGTTGAAAGAGGCGAAACTAAGTCGAATGCTAAGGGGCAAAAGTATAATGATTATACAATAAGAGTTCCAGATGGTTGTGATTTGCAAGCGGATGAAACTATCGAGCAATTATCTACAGGAAAGAAAAAAACACTTGATAATCCTCCTACAATATATGGAACTGATGATCCTAACGTTTTTAAGGTACGTGTGCATCAAGGAAATAAGTATGGATTGCATTTGGTTGGTAATGGTAGAGGTTCTGCTGAAAGAGGGGAGTTTTTACGAGATAGAAGTGGCAAGAAAGCTACACTCCCTATTTGTAATTATCCAGAACTGGAAGAGGCTAGTAAAAATCTAACAGAGGATGCATCCAAAATAGCTGTTACCCCCATATCTACTTGTGTTTCAGAGGGTTCAGCCTCAAAAAGTCGATCTGTAGTTATTGATAAAAAAATTTTTAATTTGTATTCGATAAGGATACTTCCCGGGATGGTAATAGAACCTGAATTAAGAATTCAAAGATTATCAGATAGAGCCGTTTTAGAACGTGATAAAGCCGTTCCTGTGATATACAGCGATCCAAAAGATCCAAATATAATGCAAGTTGCGATTCCGCAAGGTTTTAGATATCAATTTCACATTCGAAATGGATATTCAGGTCAGGTTTTGAGGAATAGAAATGGAAACATTTCAACATTTAGTATTACGAACCTTCCTCGTATGCCATGAGATAAATAGAATAAAGAATAAAACAAAATAAAAAAAGGCACCCAAAAATTTTTATATTTAAAAATTTTATTTTCGTTAAGGCTTAATAATTTTTTCTAGTATTTTTCCTCTAACAGTTTGTTTTTCTTTATAAAGTAGGAACTTTTCTTTAGGTATTTTTATTGTTTTTGTTTGTTTCGGACGTAAGGTAAAAAACTTTTCTACTTCCTTGCAAGATTTATCTAAAATATCTTTATTACAAATATTTACTTCAAAAATTCGTGTATGATAATTGCCATTATTTGAAAATTTTATAGAAGTATTGTCTCTGTTGTGAGTTACATTGATCTCTCTTTTTATAGGCTCAACGTATGCAGTTGCAACAATTCCTGTAACAATTCTTATGCCGATACTTTTTTCATCAGTTCCAAAATCTTTAAAGTCTTTTTCACTTGTTAGAGGTTTTGGAAAAAACGTAATCTTATAAAATTTTTCTATATCATTTTCTGATTTTCTAACAAGAAGACGTATTGTTTTTTGTTCATGAGGTCCTAAAGCAAAATTCTTTGGTGCTACAATTAAATTTTTAGTAGAAATTTCATTTTCTTTTCCTTGATTGTCAATAATAGATTCTTTTATAAATGTATTAACAATTAGTGGAAATTCGCCTTGATTTTTGACGATCATGTTTCTTACTGGCTTATCAGTATTCCTAAAAATTTGAAAATAATTAGGAACTACAATTTGCGAATAAAGTGTCGGACAGAAGACGAATATGCTGATGACAAGTAAAAAGAAAAATTTTTTCATAAGTTAATTTATAGCCTCAACAATAATAGTTATATACCCTGTGTAACTTCCCGCTGGAGAAGTTTCAAGGTCTGATTCACTAAAAGAAATTTCTATATTTGCATTTGTCCCTCCCTCACAATCTTCATCGACACTACTAGCTCCTGTTTGGTTTGTGAGTGGAATATTATTAGATATTGAAATATTATTTGTGTTATTAGAAACATCATTCCATTTTACAGAATATGGAATTGACAAATCATTATCTGTTAAAAAAAATCCTGAATCATTTCCTTCTATAGTGACTTTATATTTTCCTGTTTCGCTAAAAATGCAAAGATTACTATCCTGAATAAGCTCACCACTTCCTGACCAGCTAAAGGAATTAAAATCAGTTATATTCCCAATTTTGGCCAAATTTTGTGATGAGGCAGTATTAACGAAAATAAAAAATGTTATAAGAAAAAAAACTCTCTTCACAGTGACTTTGTTATGTCTTTATAGAAGATCATTTATTGCATTTAAAAGCTTATTTGGTTGGCATGGTTTTGTTAGTACAAGGTTAGCTCCAGCTTCAATTGCTTCTTGATGTACTTCTGGGTCTTCAATTGCCGTAAAAGCTACAATCGGAATTTTTATCCCTTTTTCTCTAGTTGCCTTTATGCATTCTTGTCCGCTCATTTTTGGCATCATAAGATCTATAAGAATTATATCAGGATTGTTTTCTTCTACACAATCAAGAGCACTTATGCCGTCAGCTCTTCTTACGACTTTGAATCCTTCATCTTCAAATAAAAAATCCACGATATCCAATGCAGTCATATCATCATCAATTACTAAAATTGTTTTATCTTCCATATTTCCTCTTTCTAAATAAATTAACAAAAACATTCTTATTTTATTTGATGCCAATAAAACAAGAATGTTTATAAAAAAAAGAAAATCGCCTTTGGAGAAGAGGTGTGGTAGAACGGAGTTTTATTAAATACGTAATAAGTAAACAGAGCAATAAAGAAAATAAAAAGGGGCATTACCAACATGCACTTTTTTATTTTGTTGTGTGTCCCAAAATAAAAACTTTGGGTGTCCCTAAATAAAAACTAGAAAATGCATAAGCTAATAAAACGCGGTTTGATTATTTTTGCGAGAGTGTTTGGCTTATCTACAAAATTTGTTGGGTGTCCTAAAATAAAAAGCAATAAAATTTGTTGGGTGTCCTAAAATAAAAAGCACCAAAATAAATATTTTTTTATTTATGTAACTTTTTGATTTTTCCGATAATCAAAATAACAAGTGATTCTTTTGACCAAATAACTTTAATGATAAGTTATAAAGTATAAAATTACTTTTTATTTATTTTTTATATAAAATGCGATGTTTGTAGTTGAAATTTCTTTTAATAAAACAGGGCAATCTTCAGAACTTCTTTATGTAAGACGGCCACACTTTACAATAGGTGCTGATTTAAGTGCTCATGTAGTTGTCGAGGAAATGGCCTCGACAGGTTACTTTCTCCATTTTGTAAAAGAAAAAGGTTCAAGCTTTTCTTGTTATTCTATTTTATCCACAAAAGATTCTGAACAATTGGAGGAGAGATTTTACTCTTCAACAAAAATGAATTTAGGCGATATATCTTTGTTTGTCATGACAATAGACAATGATTTAATGTTTAGACAAATAGACTTAAATCCAAAAAATATATTGAGAAATTTAAGAAAGGCAGTCCTATCTTCAGTTCCAGTCGTCCCCGCAATAATAATATTTCATGAAAAACCTGTAGTATATTCTATAGAACCTGCCACAGAGATATTACTTGGACGTTCTAAAGATTGTCATATAAGAATTGATGCAGAGGGCATCGAAGCTATACATTGTAAGATAATGTACGAAAATTTAAAATTTTTAATAGAAGATATGATGTCACAAAATGGTGTCTTTATCGATGGTGAAAGAATATCCTCAAAAACTTTGGTAAATCCTTGTCAATTGGTTTCTTTAGGAGGAGGAATAAATATTATGGGAATAAATTCAGAAAATCAAGTTGATTTAGTTAATAAAAAATCTCCTCAAAATGTTATTGAAAAGGTAGAAGGAGATATTAAATATCCAATTTTATTTTCTACATCATCATTAGTAGTCCCTTCAAAAGTACAAATTTCCACAGGAAAAGAGATTTTATTGGGAAGATCTTTGGAAAATGATGTTAGAATCGCTTCTCCACATGTATCAAGAATTCACTTAAAAGTTGTATGTAATTTAAAATCAGAAATTACAGTCATTGATAATAGTAGTAATGGTAGCGTTTGTGATGGAATGTTGATTGGAAATGGAGAGAGTATGCAACTTTCTAAAGGCCCTCACATTATTGATCTTGGAGATTCGATAAAAATAGGTATTTGCTGCTCTAAGGAAGATGAAGAGTTGTTCTTGCATGCAGGAAATTCAGTAAAAAATTTTTTATTTCTTTTAGATTCTGTTGAAAAAAACAAGAAAAAAGAAAAATTTTTTAGCATAAAAATTTTAAATTCATTAAAAAACTTTATGCACAATGTTGTTGTTTTTTATATTTCATTGGATAAAAAGGGGAGAATCGGATTTTTAACTGTTTGCTTTTTTATATTTGTTATAACTTTACTACTCATTAATTTATTGTTGGGAGCAATAAATTAATGAAAAATTGGAAATAGGAGTTGATTATGGCTAATGATGATAAAAATAAATTAATTTTTGTTACATGTCCTTCATGTAATAGTTTAGTCCCTGCATTGTCTACAAGGTGTAGAATGTGTGGAGCAAGTTTAGAAGCTTCATCAGAAAATAAAAAAGATGAACAGCCTGTTAGAGAATCAAGGGTACGCCAAAAAACCATGACAATTTCAGAAACAATGAAAGATAAAATAGTGGAACAATTTTCTGAGCCTATTGATAGTGAAGATCTAGAAAACCCTTTTGCAACAGAAGAGGTCGAAGATGATATTCCAGAAATGCCTGTATCAGAAATTGATAACAATGATCCGTTATCATCTCTTATTGAAGAAAAAGAGGTAAATGATGATATTTTCGATATGTCAAATATTCAAGATGAAAGCGATAAAAATTTTCAGCCACAAGAAACTACAAATGATATATCAGATAATAATATTTTCTTGAAAGAAGAACCTCAGGAAGAAATTGTACAAATAACTTCCAAAGAAATAAGTCAAAAAAATAGTCTGGAAGAAAAGACTCCTAATGTAGAAGTTCCAGAACAAAAAAAAGATTTCTTTGAAGGGCTTGATGATGATATTTTTTCTCAAGATTTAGATTTAGAATCAGATCTTGGAGATCTTTTTGATGATATCAATAAAGAAGAAAATGTTCCCATTGAAGAAGATGAACTATATCCAAGTGATACCATGAAAAAAGAGCAAGTTCACGAGACTAACAATCAAGAAAATATTTTTCTTGATTTTAAAACCGATGATCATGGAAATAATGACAATAAGAAGAATGTCGATATCACACCAGAATTTGACATGTTAAATGACAATCAACAAAATCAAGAAATTGATCTTTTAGATACCGAAGAAAATAAAAAAGATATTATAGAAAATAAAAATCCACAAAAACTTACACAAAAGATTGAAGTTCCTCATGATGTTCAAGTTGTATATGAAGAAAATATTTTTAAAGAAGATAATAATTTAAATACTAAAAAAGGATCTGATACCTTCTTTGAAAAGGATGATGCTAATAAAAAATTTTCTTCACAATCTAATAATAATTCTCATAAATTATTTTCAACTAAAGAAACAGCTTCCAATAAGTATATAAATACTGAACAAAAAGATAATAAAGAACGATTAAATGAACCTAAAAAAAGCAATAATTTATTATTAAATAAAAAAACAGAACAGCATAAATTAACGTTTAAGGATTCTTATGAAAATAAAAAAAATAAGATGGAAAATAAAGATGATGTTCAAAAAAACAACAATGAAAATATAAATAGAAGAGAAAGCAAGATAGAACAAAAGGTAGAAAATAAAATAGAAAATACTAAAAAGGAATCTAATACTGTAGTTTCGAAAGATATATTGGGCAGATTGATGGGCTGGTTAGTTTCTTTTAAAGATCCTAAAGGAACAGCTTTTGAAGTTAGAGAAGGAAAATTTTTTGTTACAAGCAGTAGCTTAAAGGAATCAGATTTCATTATAGATGATGAGTCAATTTCTACACCACACGCTTTAGTAACAATATCTAATAGTAATGGAATTCTTGTTCAAGATTTAATGAGTGATCTTGGAATTTATCTAAAAGAAGCTGGCCAAAATGAATATATAAAAAAAGAAACTTCTTTCAAAGTTCATCATGGAGATCGTGTTAAATTTGGTAACGTTGAATATGTAGTTTGTTTAGTTTCTCATGTTGGAGAATAATTTTGAAAATATTTAAAATTTATATAACAATTTTTTTTATTTTTTCTTTTGTTGCTTGTTCAGAGAAAATTGTTGTTAGTGGAGTAGATCAAAAACAAGCTAATGAAATAGTGTCTGTTTTGGCAAAGTCAAATATCATTTCAAATGCTAATACAGATCCAGCTAGCAAAAAACTTTTTGCAGTTTTTGTGAACAAGAAAGATTACATAAAATCTGTTTCATTATTAACATCAAAAGGTTTTCCGAAAGAAAAAATGCCTACTTTTTCTGAACTTGTTTCTCATCGAGGGCTTTTACCAGATTCAAAAAAAATGGAATCATTAAGATTTGATAAGGCTCTATCTGTAGAGATTGAAGAGTCGATATTAACTATTCCTAATATTTCAAGTGTTAATGTAGTTGTTAGAAATGAATACAAAAAAGATGACGATGAACCGTCAGTATCAATTTTAATAGTTACGTCTTCTTTTTTTGATAATAAAAAAATAAATGATATAAAAAATATAGTTCAGAACTCACTTCCACAAATAAAAGAAAATAATATAAAAATTTTTATTACAGAAGAATCTTATAATGCTTATGAAAAGAAAGTAGGAATGATTAAAGAAGGGGATAGAACGTTTGTTATTTCCTTTAGTAAGTTTTTAGGGCATTGGGATATAGCAACAAAAGATTATAAGTCATTGTCTATATTCTTTGCTATTTCATTGATAATCGTTGGTGTGTTTTGCTTTATTTTGGGTTACTACGGATATGCTATAAAAAATTCAAAGAGAAACAAATCTAAAATAATAGAAGCTTCATCTGCAAATTTACTTTTAAAAAACGCAAATAAAAAAGGAGGGGATAAATGAAATTAGAAGATTTTCAGAAGATGCCTGCCTTTGATAAAGCTTTAATTTGCATGGCAGTATTATTAGATGATGATAAAGCGATTGCGTTTTTACAATTAGATCGTAAAAACGGGAACCAATATGTTGAAGCGGTAGAAATTTTTATTCGTATGCAACCAGATGCCAGAGCTTCATTGGCGGCTACTATATTAAGGGATTCTGTAAATGACTTATAATAGTAATGAATTAGAATCATTAAAATTATATATACAAAAAATAGAAGACGAAATAAATGTTAGAAAAGAGGGAATTAAAGAAAGCCAAAAAATTTTAAATGAGTTACATGAAAGTATTAAGGAATTAGAGAACGTTTTTAAAAGGACAGAAAATGTGGCTAATTATCAGTCTAGAATGAAGGAACAAACTAAATTAAAAAAGGAAATAAATGACAAGCATCAACTTCTTGATGAACAAAAAAATGATTTAAGTAAAGCACAAGAGTTATTGATTATGAGTAATGAAGAAATGAATAATTTGATAAAAGAGAAAGAGGAAAATGGAGAATAAAAATATAAATGATACCAATTGGATTTCGTGGAATCCAAAGTCAGAATTAAAAGAAGTTTCTTCAAAAGAAATCATTTATTCTAAAGGATTTTTAAGATCTGATCCTGTAAAATTATGCCCATCATTCTCTTCTTTCTGGAATACATTTATTGAAAATTATTTTTTAGATATAGAATTTATAGATATAAAAAAAGAATTAGATATTCCAGAAAATTTAAAATACACATACAAGGGAAATGTTGATAATGAAAATATTTTTATAGGTTATAAAGAAGAAGCATTTGCATATTTGGGAAATTTAATTATTCCTGAAGGAAATGATAAAATGATGGGGATAGCGATGGATTATCTAACTAGAAGATTTTTAGCTTCTCTTTCATTTTCTTGGTCTGCATCTGAAACTTCAGTCATATATTTTGATGGAAAAACAAAAAAAGATAGTGTTGAAGGAGAAGCTGTAATTGATATTTCCTTAAAAGTATCCGGTACTAGAGTTAATATTTATATAATTTGCCCATACTCAATAGTAAACACAATTGATAAACTCTGGAAAGGCCAAGTACAAGCATCATCAAAATATAGAGATATTTCAGAGATTGCCTTAGATATTGAAATTGCAGAATTAGCTGTATCGCCTACAATGCTTAATGATTATTTAAGTAGTGGTGTAAGAGTTGGTTTAGAAAAAATAGTAAATAATAGTGTTGTGATAAAAAAAGATCATGAGCCTTTTTTTAAAGGAAAGTTATTACGTTCGGGAGATCGATTTGTCGTAAAAATTTTAGGATTAGTCGATTCATATCAAACGCCACCTGCTGGTATGATTTCAATTTCTATTGAATTAGGTAGTGTGACAATTCCTGGATATGTTTTATCTGAGCTTTCTCAAAAAGATGTTTTGTGGGATACAGGAATTGAAATCTCAAATAAGGTAAATATCTATGCTGATCATAAGTACTCTGCAAAAGCGTTATTGGCAGAATATGATAAGCAGTTTGCTATAGAGGTAATTTAAAATGGATAATGCTATATGGTTATTATTATCAGTTTTATTATTGACTTCATTTGTAAGAATAGTGACTTGCATTAGCATTCTACGATATGGTTTAGGGCTTTATGGAGCAGGTTTTGGCATTGTTGTTATTTGTGTGTCTTTAGCTCTTAGCTTCTATGTGGCATCTCCTTATATAGAAAAAATAGGAGGTTTAAATAATATAAATAATTATCAAGTAATGCAGAAAAATTTTAAACCTTTTATGGAAAAAAATATTGATAAGGGTCTTTATAAAAAGTTTTCTAAAAATTTTATTAAAGAGAATAAGAATCAAGAAAGCAATGAAGCAATTAAAAACCTCTCTAATGATGATATGGAAAATGAAATAAAAAATGAAAAGAATTTAAATTTTTTAACTTTTTTATTTGTCATTTCAGAGTTAAGAGATGCGTTTAAATATGGTGTTTTAATATTATTACCTTTTTTAATTATAGATTTATTGGTGATGAATATTTTTATGGCGTTAGGTGTAGAGGGATTTTCTTATCAAGTTGCATCACTTCCAATTAAACTTGGAGTGTTTGTGGCTGTTGATGGCTGGGTAATTATTAGTGAAAAATTAATTAATTATTATATGTAAAATGTTTTTTTTAGATGATTATGAAATCATAAATGTAATTTATAAGGCAATTTTTTATATTGCATTGCCTGCTATTATTACAATGCTTTTAGGAAGTTTTTTATCTTCTATATTACAAAGTTTTTTTTCTATAAAAGAAAAATCTTTTTCTTATTGTATAAAAATAATATTTTTAACATTTTTATTATGTTTTATTTACCCTATTTCTAAGGATATTTTAATAGAAATATTTTTGGTGTGTTTAAAATGAAATCTAATTTTTATTTTTTAGAACATACAATATTTTTCCCATTTATTTTTATTTTCTTATTTATTTTTATTGCGTTCTTTAATCTATTAGATGTGTTAAATTTTCAAAAAAGTACATCTTGTTTTATATTTGTTTTTTTTAGCACAGTTCCAATTGCAATGTATCTTATATTTTTGATATTAGAAAAAAATTTAATTTCTTTTTCTGGGAGAGGTGTTTTAGGAACTTTTGCTTTTATATTATCTTTTTATTTTATATTACAAGATGATTGTATATTTTATTTTTTTGAGAATTCAGAGAAAAATTATTCATTTAATGAATTTTTATTATTGTATTTAAAATTTTTTACTCATATTTTTAATTCTGGATTGATAGTAATATGCTCTATAGCGTCTATTATATTACTTCCAGAAATTATTGTTTCGTTATTATTTGACTTGTTGTCAAATATTGTATAATAATTCTTCTTAGAGTTTACTCTTTTTGCAATATCATTTATTGTGTATAAAAAAGCATCATTTAAATCTTCATAAGTTACCTCTTTTAAGCTATAATCAATAGAGCCCTCTTCAGAAGAAAGTTTATATTTTTTTAAGTGACTTGAAAAAAATGGTGTGCTATACTAAATAT
>CAZHFA010000040.1:7038-9961 GCA_964531865.1 uncultured Bdellovibrionales bacterium | reverse complement strand
AAATCAGAAAATCCTTCAATAACTAGAGACGTTAGTGGAGAAGGAGTTCAGCAAGCATTATTAAAAATAATTGAAGGAACTGTTGCTTCTGTACCACCACAAGGTGGTAGAAAACATCCTCAACAAGAATTTATTCAAGTAAACACAAAAAATATTTTATTTATAATTGGGGGAGCTTTTGACGGACTAGAAAAAATTGTAAATCAAAGAGTAGGAAAAAAGAATCTTGGATTTGGTGCGAAGATTGAAAAGCAAGACGAATATGATAAAAATATTTTGGAATTACTTGAAAGTCATGATCTTATAAAATACGGAATGATTCCTGAATTCATAGGAAGAGTCCCTGTTATAGCCACATTAAAGGAACTTGACAAACCTGCTCTTATAAAAATTTTAACTGAACCAAAAAATTCTTTAGTTAAACAATATGAAAAACTTCTTTCAATGAGCAATGTAAATTTACAAATAACAAAAGATGCTTTAGAAGAAATTGCAAAACAAGCATTAGAGAAAAAGACGGGAGCTAGAGGGTTAAGAACTATTGTAGAAAAAGCAATGTTAGACCCTATGTTTGACATTCCAAGTCATCCAGAAATAAAAGAAATTGTTATCAATGATAAAGTAATAAAAAACGGAGCTAAGCCCAAAAAGATTTTAAGAACAAATAGTAAATCTACAAAATCTGCACTTGCTTCTTAAAAAGTTATTACAAGTAAATCAGGATTTATGGATTTTAATTTTGCGACTCCTCGACTATCAATTTGAGTGCCACGAATATCAATTTCTTGAAGCATATTCATTTTACAAAGATATTTAATTGAATCATTTGTAACATTTGTATTTCTTAAACTTAATATGACAAGTGGCATTTTCATAATTGAAAAAATACCATTATCATCTATATTGGTATCATTTAAGCTTAAAAGCTCAAGACAAGAAGCTTCACCTAAAAACTCTAAACCGCATTCTGTAATATTTGTTCCATCTAGATTAAGCTCTACTAAATTTGGAAGATATTTTAAATTTATTAAATCTTCCTCCTCAAAAAAAGTTCCCTTTAAATCCACTTCTTCCACTTTTTTAAAAATATCCTGCTTTAATTCTTGAAACATTCCACTAAAAATATCTAAATAAGAAAGTAAAAGAACCGTACCATAACAACGCAAAAATTGAGCAACATGAACTAATCCATCATCAGTATAAAAATTTGTTGAAAGATGTTTATCATTATCATTTTCTTTTGTACTAGATTCAAAAATATCCTTAACATTTTCTTTCAAAATAGCATAATGATTTCTACTATATTCTATACATTGTGCTCCATAATTTTCTTCTTTAGAGGCTGGCATATCTAAAGTTCTAGCCGAAAAAGGTACTTGTTCCTGATCATTTATTGTCATTTTTACATAAATACTTCTTGGAGAAAGATTCATAATATCTGACTGTGAAAATGTAGGAGCTAATTCATAAGACAACTTTAAAGCATCATCAGCCCCAGTTGTAAAAACTACCATACTAGCAATATTTCCAAAAATTGTTTCAACAACATCTGAAGGAAGTTGTCCTAAATATTGGTTTGCCATAGTTAAATTTAATCTGTATTTTCTTGCCTCACTTAATATTTGTTTAAATGATGCTGTCACAAAAGATTGAATCTCATCAACATAAAAGTAGAAATCTTTCCTCATATTTTCTGGAATATCTGCTCTTGACATCGCAGCATGATAAATTTTAAATACAAGAAGAGAACCTAACAAAGAAGCATTTTCATCCCCTAAAATTCCTTTTGGAATTTTTATAAGTAAAATTTTATTATTATCAATAATGTCTCTAAAATTAAATTTATCATCCGTTTGTAAAAAAATATTTCTTAAATATTCACTTGCAGTAAAAGCATCTATTTTATCAAGAAGTGGCGAAACAGCATCATCATAAAATCTTTCAGACCAATCATCATATTCATTAAGCCAAAAATTCTTAACTGCACTATCTGAAATGTTTTTTGCTAAATTTAATCTATATTTTTTATCAGTTAAAATTTTTCTAATTGATAAAAAATTTTCATTGGGGGCTTCAAATACAGCCAAAAGCGTATATCTTAAAAGATGCTCAAGTCTATCATGCCAAATTGAAGAAAAAGTTTTTTTAAAAACTTCTATAAATGACAACGTAAACTGCAATCTATAATCAGGAGAAATTCCACAAAATGGATTAAAAGAAACTGGGAACTCAACATCTGTTGGATCAAAAATCACAACATCCTCAATCCTATTCTTTGGGATGAGTGGTAACAGATTATCCACCAAATCTCCATGTGGGTCTAAGACACAAATACCAGCTCCATGAATAATATCACTTTTAGCTAAAAGCTTCATAAGAGAAGATTTTCCAACTCCGGATTTTCCAACAAGATAAAGATGTCTACGCCTATCTCTTCTATGAATTCCAAAATTTATTTGAGAATCTCTATAATCAGTTTTTGCAAAAAAAGAAATATTCTTATCTTTTATATCAATTGGTAAATTTTTAGGGGGCCCCGCTTTAACAGATAATACAACTGGAATATTTGCGACATCTTTTAGTGGTGGAGTTTGCCATAAAGTCACAAGTTCTTTTGCAGAAAGTAAAAAAGACTTTTTACTAAGCGTTCTATTTTGTAATTTTATTAGATTGTTTTCTTCATAAGAAACAGGAGAGATTTCGTACTTATTAAAATCTCCATTAAAATATTCTAAAGTACTGCTAACTGCTAGCACATTATTAGTTAATCTTTTTTTTATTGCATTTTCATTTTCTTCATCTCTTCTTGCAAAAGATGCAATCCTTATGTTTACAGAAAAATTTTTAGACTCAAAACTCTTATTGATAGCACCTTTACTATATTCTTCATATGGCTTATCACTTACCCAATATTTTAAAGTAG
>CAZHFA010000040.1:0-7028 GCA_964531865.1 uncultured Bdellovibrionales bacterium | reverse complement strand
TTTGCTTTTACCGTTCTTAAATACATTGATGATGGATAAAAAGGACTACAAACCACTTGCATGATTACATTGTCTTCGGGTAAAAAAGTAGAAAAAGCATTTAAAATCATGGCTATTGTGCTAAACGAACACTGGGAATAATCCTTTACCGGAAAGATATCAGGACGAGATAAGCCTGCATCGACAGATGCCAGATAATATTCATCAGTACTTATTTGAGATAAATAATCTGGAATTTGCTTTATCTCTGATGTAGGAAGTATTGTATAAATAATTCCTTTTAATAAGTTAGCTACAACTTCATCAGCTACAAAATTCATATAAATTATTTGCTTTGTACAAAAAATTTCTAATGAAAATGTATCTTTTTCCTTTAATGTTTTTACAAGACTACTAAATAATTCATCTAAAAGACGCGTAGTCGATATATCAGAGGCATTACAAGGCTCTGTCCACTCCCTCGGTATATATACACAAAAAGTTTTCATTTTTATAATAAAAAAAATACATCCATCGAACTATGTAAGGAAAAACTACATAAAACATTCTTTGATATTTCTTAAAATAGGTGAGAAAAATTAGCAAAGACAAGAAATCTAAAAAAACCACGTTTTAAATTTTACAAAAAAACAAAATATAATCAATATATTTGTTATAAATTTACATCCTCAATAAACTGACAAATAAATTTATTTAATGAATTAAACACATTATCTGTATTAGGATTTAATCCTCCATTAAATAAAATGGTTAACGCTTCTTTTTTATTTCCAGAATTTATTGCACACCAAGCTTTGTAAGCAGGAATCCCTTCATAATTGGATATATTTTCTATTTTTTCTAAAAGATTCATTCCTCTTTTTGAAAAAAATCTAATGTCATAATTTATACAAATTTTTAAAATGATAAAAAAATCTCTATCTATTAATTTTATTTCTTGCCATGACACCTTTTCTAAATATTCCATTGCTAAGGTAATTGCACTATTAGAAAAATCTACTAAATGTTTTGCCTTTGTAAAAATACAAATAAAATTAAAAGCCATTGCTAAATATTTTGAATTAGAATTTTTCTTTTTTATATTTTTAAAAGATTCTTTTATAAGATCTGCACGATGTCTTGGAAGATGTTTTTTTAAGATTTCTTCTCTTCCTGTCATTGCAATATCCTGAGCCTCTTTTTTATGATTTAAAAAATAATCAATTAAACTTCTAGCATCTTCCACATCATTTTTTTTATATGTTACTAAATGTTTTTTATCTTCAAAAATATCTAATAATCCATTTGAAGAATTTTCTGTAAGAAGTAAACTACCTGTTCCCATTGCTTCAAAGACTCTAAAATTTAAATCCCCTTTTACTGTTTGATTTATAACAATTTCACTATATGGAAAAATCTCCCACCATTTCCCTTGCATACACAACACATCAGTTTTTTCTCTTAATTTATTAAAAAAATGTACCCTATCGGGATTTAACTTTTCATTTAATGTGCCTACAAAAACTGCACCATATTTTTTTTCATTACTTACATCAACTATTTTTGAAGCCCATAAAGGAAGCCATTCTACATCGCTTCCACAAAAACAATTTAAATATGGAATATAATCTCTCATTGCGACAAACATTTTATCAAAGACATGATATAAATAACTATGTAGTTCATAGTGATGATGAATATCTACAGAATAGAATATAACTGGCACGTCCATGTCCTCTAAACCAATTATATATAAGGGAGCACTGTTATCAAAAACGACAATTACATCTGGAATAAAATTATTTGGAAACTTTGTAATAATATCTTTTATATTCATACAAAATTCCATTTTATAGTCAAAATCACTTGTAGTTCCCACAGTAAAAACTACATCACCATCTTTCTGCCATTCATCTTTAAACCAAATTTGATTGACTAATAAAATATTCATATTTTACTTCACATTTGAATATTATTTTCACCCTGCATTTTTTCTTTTATTAATTTTTCTAAATCAAGAGCATTTTGATAATCAGGATTAAACAAATATATTTTTGAAATAACATCAACAGCTTTTGAATATTCACATTTTTTATAATAACAAGCGGCCAATGAATATAAGAAATTTAAATCAGCAGGATGAAACTCTAAATAATTTTTTAATGTTACTTCTAACTCATCCAATTTTGACAATTGATATGAAAGTTCAATAATCCCTAATACTCCTCTTACATTTTCTGGATTAGTTTTTACAGCATTCATATAACTATCAAAAGCTTTTTCTAAATTATTTTCTTGTGTATAACAAAGTCCCATTCCAGAAAGTGCCACGTCGTATTTTGGATTTATCAAAAGAGATTCTTCAAATCTTTCTTTTGCCTTACTCCAATTACCAGAAGTTGCTTCTACTATTCCAATATTACAAATTGCTTTATAACATTTAGGATTTTTAGCAAGAACTTGCTCTAAGATTTCTATGGCAGAATTATTATCTCCCATTATCATTAAGCTTTCTGCTTTTAATACATTCACATACTCTCGATGTTCTTCATTTAACGAAGAATTCTGCATCAACTTATCAATCCCTTGATTAAAGACATCGTACTGCTTTTTCTTCCTTGCCTCTTCTAGTTCTGCCAATCTTATATCAACAGAATCTATTTCTACATTACAATCATTTTCTATGTCATTATCATTTGTAAGAATTTCTGTTTTTGCTCTTGAACTTGATAAATTTATAGTCATCATTTCATCTATTTTACTTTGTACATCATCAAGCCCTGAATAAAAAGGTTTTTCATTTCTAACTATTTTTAATACATTATTTGCCTTCTCATAACATCCTAACTTATACAATGTACCTGCAAGAGAAAATTGCATATCTATATTATCTGGATATTTTAATACATAAACTTCTAATGCATCTTTTAGTTCTGCAAAGCTATTTAATTTATATGCACATTCCATAAGTTGCAAAATAGTAACTATTTGATATGGATCATTTCTTAAAGCCTTTAGAAAAATATCCATAGCCTCTTTTGTTTTTTCTTCTCTCATAATGCAAATTCCTAATCCACTTAAAGATTTTACATCTTGAGAATCAAACTCTAACGCTTTTTCAAAATATTTTTTGGCGTCTTTTATATTATTTTGTGCAAGCTCCACAGCCCCAATTCCACGATATATTTTTAAACAAGGAGATTGCTTTTCTAGTTTATAAAAAATATTTAATGCATCAGAAAACTCATATTTTTGTGCAAAAATTTCTGCTTCTTTAAATTTTTCTTCAAATATTTGAGGATCAATACTGTTGCTAGGTAAATCATCATAAGATATTTTTCTATCACAAGAACATGATTCTTGTTTTTGGTTAAAAGAATAGCTAGATTGATTTTGCATAGAAATTTCTTGATATGCACTAATTGTTAAATCAATATATTTATTCCATGTATAAGACTCTGCACATTCTCTTAATCCATATTTTTTAGGACTGTAAAAAGCCGCCAATATAGCATTCTTTATTGACTCAGGAGAATATGGATCACAATAAAAAGCATAATCTTTTAAATAATCTTTTGTTGTTCCCGTATCTGTCGCAACGACATTTGCCCCATAAAATGCAGCTTCTAAAGATACAAGACCGGGAAGTTCATAAAAACTTGGAAGGCAATGAACTTTACATGCACTATAAGCATCGGCTAAATCTTGATTACTTAACTTTCCAAGAATCTGTGTTTGCCCTTTTCTTCTAAAACCTCTTATAGCCATTTCATAATCTGGTTGGTATGAAAAACCACCTCCTACCAAAACTACAGGAATTGCGACATCTTCCAAAGCTTTTAAAAGCATCAATTGATTTTTTCTAGATTCAAATCTTCCAACACATAAAATAAAATCTTTTATTTTATATTTTTCTATGAATCTTTTTGCATCCCCATTTTCAGGAGTATTTAATCCAAAAGGAATTTCAAAAATTTTAGATTTTGGATTATATATTCTCTGTATATTTTTACTTTCGCTTATTGCACTTGAAAACAACGCTGTCGCATTATCACAAAGCCATTTAACATCAAAAGAAGATGACGGCGTTATGGCGCCAAAACTTATTTTATTTTGTTCATAAAAATTATTATCTTGTCCATAGTTTTGATAATTAACCATGAAAGAAGCAACTGCTAATGATTGATTATGAAAACTTGCAACATCTTCAAAAAGTGATGTCACTACAAAAGGAACTCCTTTAGACTTTGCTTCCATTCCCATGCTAGTTGAAAATTGTGAAGTCGCAAAATTAAAGATATGCACTAAATCATAATCTTTCATATCCCTTTCATGATTAAGATCTATATCAACAATAAAGCCTTTACTTCTTAGCCCATTATATAAATTTTCCATTACTATTGTATCTCCTCCTCTTTGAGTAAGAGCATTGGAACGATTTACAATTAATATTTTTTTATACATTTTTAATTCCTTAGTATTCATTTCAATATTTTTATCAATAAAATTTTTATCTTCTAAATTTTTAGGTTTAAGACTTAACTCCTTAAAAATATTGCTTATTAGTTTTGATGCAACTTTAAAAGAATGAGTCCTTATAAATTCTTTAATATTTTCAGCAAGATATGATTTTATTTCTTGATTTTTTAGTAAAATTTCACAAGTTAACCCAGCAGGAAAACCTGATGTTAAATGCCATGCACAATTTTTATATTCTTCAAACATTGGAGCAAGTGACGTTGCTAGGGTTGCATTATTCATTAAAGCTAAGTTTCCCGCACCTGATGATTCGTAATAAGAAGATTTATAATTTAAGAAAACTATATCTGAAGTTTGAATATATTCATTTAATTTTTGATCTGAAATATATCCGTTTAAAATTTTTATTTTTGATTCTAAATTTAAATTTATTATAAGATTTTGTAATTCATTGTAATACAATTCACTATTTGGATCTTCTTTTAAAACAGAACCAACTATAATTCCCTTTACAGGGATTCCATTATTTAAAGAATCTCTTACAGCCTCTATTATAACTTCCATTCCTTTATGTGGTTGTATAAAACCAAAAGTTAATAATAATTTTTCATCCTTTAATAATCCTAGCTCTTTTTTTATTTCGTATTTTTTTTCTTCCGATATTTTTTCTATTTCTTTTAATCCTAAAGGAACTATTCTTACATTTGCAGGGATTGCCCCATTTGCAATTACTTGCGATTTATTTTCTTCACTATGAACAACAACGATATCAGACATTGCTATTTCATCTTGTAAATTTTTATCTAAGGAAAAAGTATTGTGAAGATGAAGAATGATTTTTAATCCATCATTTTTTAAATTATTCATTAAAGAAACAAAGTTTGAGTTTATGAAAAAAGAATAATGACAATAAAGATATAAAATATCTATTTTTTTACTTTTTATTACATTTGCTAAATATGAAAAATCTTTACTTTGTCTTTTCCAACATCTAATTACATTTTCATTATCTTTGTCATGTTCTGCATTTTGAGCATCTTCTGCCAATATTGTAATATCGTTTTCTTTAAATTCTTCCAAGAGCATTTTTGCATAACTTGCAAGTCCACAAGGTTGATTCCATGTAGATAAAAATCCAATTTTAGGATTACAACTTTTATTATCTTCTATAATTTTTATATCTTTTGAACAATAATCATTAACTTCTGTTGCTGTTTTTTCCCAATTAAATTTTTTATAAAAATTTTCTCCTGCATATTGTGAAAATTGTTTTAATTTTTCAGGATAAGAAAAAAGCATATCTAAAGAATTGGTTAATGCATCTTGAGATATGTTATTTATTAAAATTCCGCTTTTATCATTTTCAACACATTCTCTTATTCCTCCAACATCAAACGCAACTACAGGACACCCACAAACTTGTGCCTCAACAGCAGTTAAAGGAAAACAATCAAACCATCTTGATGGAATTACACAAAGCCCCGCCTCTCTAAAAGCTTGTGCAACTTCATCTTGGCTTACAGCGCCATGAAAAATAATGTTTTTATATTGATTTGTAATTTCTTTTTCATCAAAAAGAGTTTGTTTTTGTCCCCAAAGAGATGCAGAACCATAAACGTCTAATATTAAATCAGGATATTTTTTTATTAAATCAATTACTGATGACAATAATATATCAATTCCTTTATGGGCGACCAATGCTCCGACAAAAACAATTCTTTTAAAGTTACGTTTACAAATATCGCCAACAAAAAATTTATTTAAGTTTGCACCATTATAAATAACTTTTATTTTTTCCGGATCAGCACCACCTTGAACAATTAAATCTTTTTGTGCATTACTAACACAAATAACACCATCACAAATACGAGTTAATATTTCAGGTTTTATACCAAAGGCTCCACTTGATGGATCATGACAGATTAAGAATCTTTTTAAACAGTTTTTTTCTTTCTTAGATTCTACTATTGGCAATGCTCTACATGCAGAAATTAAAATATAATTTTCAAAATCCTTAACTCTTTCAAAGATTGAAGCAATATCATAATTTTCTCCAAAATTCCAAAATTCAACATTATTCTTTACACATTCTTTTGAATCTATTAAGTTTGCACAAACGATGACTCTATGTCCTTGACTTGCAAGTGAAGCAGATAATGACAAAGTAGCATTTTCAGCGCCACTATTTTGACCCACTAAATGAAGTGGATGATCCGAGTGAAAAAATAAGTATGTATTTTTATTCATTTTTCTAAAAAACCTCTTACCTGTTTTAAATATTTTATTATAAAAATTTTGACATTAACCCACAATGCAAAAACCATTCCCTTTTAGGCAAGGTTTGTTGAAATAAATAAGACAATTTAAGGGACAATTTAGGGGACACGCACTTTTTTTAAATGAATCTATAAAAATTGGTGGGTGTCCAATCTTTTTTTCTTAATAACTTAAAACACAAAACAAAATTCTTTTAATATAAAAGCTCTACCATCTCTTTTAATGATTTTTCATAAACTTTTATAAAGCAATCATTTACTTCATCTTCGTTTTTTATATCTTTTAATAAATTT